>JARGFK010000005.1:0-14525 GCA_029211065.1 Desulfobacterales bacterium | reverse complement strand
GGCAATGATGTAAGGTGACAGGTGACCAAGAAACTCTGACTCCTGACACCTGACCCCTTTTTTCTTACTATTCGAGGGAAAAGCGCCATAAATAGTGGCGTCGGCATACATCCAAATTGAGACGATAAAGTAAAAAGGAGAAACCGGAAATGGTGGATAAAATTCGCGTACTGATGGTTGATGACGAAGAGCAGTTTAGGGCGTCAACTTCAAAAATTCTGACCAGAAAAGGGTATGAGACAACCATGGCGGCCAGCGGTGAAGAGGCCATTCGTATGTTGCAGGAAAAACCCCAGGACGTCGTTATCCTGGACATCAAAATGCCGGGAATGGACGGCCATGAGGCCCTGGCGCAAATTAAAAAGATCCGTCCCCAGTCCCAGGTCATTATGCTGACCGGTCATGGGGCCGTCGATTCCGCCAAAGAATCTCTGGTTGCGGGAGCCTATGATTACCTCAGCAAACCGTGTGACATCGACCTGCTGGCGGCCAAGATCAATGACGCCTATGCGTCCAGGCACAAAGAGATTCCCAGGCAAGAAAAAAGAGCCCGCGACATCATGATCCATATCGACGACTACAGCATTGTTACGGCGGATAACACCGTCAAAGAGGCCATCGAGCAGCTCAGGCGTTCTTTTGAAGGATTTGTTTCCAGCAGCCGCGTCATGGAAACCGGCCACCGCTCCCTGCTGGTGTTTGATCAAAAAAAGGAACTGGTGGGCATCCTCAGCATCCTGGATCTGATCGATGCGGTCAGACCGGCTTATTTATCCGCCCCCAAGCCCTCCATGGCGGACAGCATGCAATTTTCGCCGATGTTCTGGAGCGGCCTGTTTACCACTCAGGTGAAAGCGCTTGCTGCTAAAAAAGTCGGCGAGGTCATGTCCGAATCCCCGCCCAGCGTGGATGAAGATACCAACCTGATGGAAATCGCCGACCTCATGTACCGCGCGCAGATCCGAAGGGTGATTGTACGGAGCAAAGGCAAAGTCATCGGCATTGTCAGAGAACAGGAGCTCTTTTTTGAAATGGCGCGAATTATGTTGTGAAAGGTTTTTATTTCATGCGCGCATACGCAGCTTATGAATAAAAACAACCGATCTGTTGAGGATGTTCATCTTTAAGGAGAATAAAATGACCGCAGCAAAGAAGAAAAAGGAAACCGGATATGACAAATATGTGGACTGGAAATTGTTTATCATTCCCATTGTGGTCCTCATCGGCATTCTGATGATGCCCACGCCTTACGGCATGAAGGATGTGGCCACCGAATACAAGGTCGGTCCCAAGGCCGTGATTGATTTTATCACCCAGTCGCTTTTTAACAAACCCGGTTCGGATGTGGAACAATGGCAATTGCTTGCCGCCCAGGTCATTGAGCAAAACATGCGAATGGGGGCTTTGAAAAAAGCCCGGTTTTTAAAAAGAGATGTCAAATGGGCCAACCAGCATAAAATCCAGGCTGATGCAAAGAATTTTGAACGCGCCAAAACCTATATCAAAGATAATGTCAGCGAAGAAGATTATGTAAGCATCGCAAATAAAAGCCTGGAACTTCGCCGCCAGGGCCTCAAATATGAAAACCTTTCGGAAAAAGATCGCAAGGCCGCGGATGTCGGCGCCTGGCATATCAAGGTGGCCATTGCCATGGGCGCATTTGTCGTGATCTGCTTTGTAACCGAATGCATCCCGCTTCCAGGGGTTGCTTTTTCTATCGGGCTGATCCTTGTTTTTGGGGGTGTCGTCACCCGGCAGCAGGTCGCCATGCTTTACTGGGATGACGCCTGCTGGTTTATCATGGGCAGCCTGATGTTCGCCGCCGCCTTTGTCATAACCGGGGTGGACAAACGGGTTTGCCTGGTAATGTTCCGCAAGCTGGCCGTTCCCAATGCCAAATGGATCACCCTGATATTTTTTATTATCATTACCCCCCTGGCGGCTTTTATCTCCGACCACGCCCTGGCCGCCATGTTTCTTCCCATCGGCATGCTGCTGTATCAGAACAGCCTGACCGATGAAATCCCGGAAGACCCGGAGTTGGGGAAAATGCTGATGATCGGCATTGCCATGGCATGTAATATCGGCGGCATGGGCTCACCGTCGGGCGGCGCCCGCAATGTAATCATGATGACGTATCTTACCGATATGTTCGGAATAGACATCGGCTACTTTCAGTGGGTTACCTATTGCTTCCCTTTCCTCTTCGTTATGATTCCGATTACCTGGTTTTTTTTAAACTGGCGGTTTAAACCCCGCGTGATTTCTCTGGCCCCTGCCATGGATCAGCTCAGATATGAAATCGGCAAGATGGGCCCTTGGAACCGCAAACAGATCTATGCCCTGATTATCTTCGTTATCATGGTATTCGGATGGTTTACGGAAAAGGGATTTTATGAACTCGGCATCTATCCGGTCCGGCTGGGTATCGGCGTCATCGCAATGGCCGGCGCCGTGGCCTATCTGCTTACGGGGGTCGTCAACTGGAGAGATTACCAGCAAAAAGTCGACTGGGGCGTGGTCTGGCTGTATGCCGGCGCCATTATCTTCGGCCGGACCCTGGACGGCACGGGTGCGGCCTACTGGCTGGCCAGATCCGCCATTGATTTCCTGGCGCCATTGGGAATGGATGCCGGCCTGCCGCTGATGGCGGCCTCCAACGGCATTACCGCCATCATCACCAACCTGATGGCGGACGGTCCGGCAGCAGCAGCCGTCGGGCCCATCACATTGAACATGGCCGGCCTGGTACACCCCGGCACTGCCTTTCTGCCCTTTATGGCGATGGCCACCGCCATATCGTCCTCCTTTGCGTATTGCCTGATCATCGGCACGCCGCCCAACGCCATCGTGTATGCCAGCGGTTATCTGGAGCCCAAAGACTACCTCAGGATCGGTTTGCCGCTGTGGTTTGTCGCCAATATCGTCCTGCTGCTTTTTACAGCCGTATACTGGAACTTGCGGGGATTCGCCGGGATGTCCGGTTTCTAGGCGCTGCGTGTTTTTTGAATTTCAACCATACAGGGAATTAAAATCATGACACATCCGCCGCTGCAACAGGAACCGGATAAAGAGAAGATGCGGTTTTACCAAAACGGAAAACTATACTTCAGCAAAAATACAGAGCGTAATTTTTTCTTTGTAATGACACTGCTCATGCTGGTGTTGGGTATCTTGGCAAAAATAGGTCTTTTTTAAAAGTGTTTGAAACGGACACACAACCAGACAAATTTACCCTTGGATTATATTTTAAAACTTTGACCCGGCTGTTGGGGGAGCCCCGTAAATTTTTTGGTGAGCTTCCCCCGGAGTCGGCTTTGAAAAGACCGGTTGGGTTTCTGCTTGTTTCCAGCCTCTTTTTCACAGGGGCAAGTTTGCTTGTAAATACGTACGTCCAACCCGGTTTAATGAGCGCCATCTTGTTTGTCAATGCCGTAGGCATGGCGCTGATCGCATCATCTCTTGGTTACCTGGCGGTCCTTTTAACCATGGGAAGATGTCAGACATTTACCCGATTTTTCAGCATCTACGCCTTTGCTTCAGGCGTCACCCTCCTGGCTTCCTGGATCCCCTACTTTGTCTGGCTCACCGAACCCTGGAAATGGTGGCTGATTGCCGTCGGCCTTGTCCACGGCTGTAAATTCAGCTGGAAACAGTCCCTGATGGTTACCGCGGTTTCTTTCAGCCTTGTAGTCTTTATTTTTTGGTTGTTGATTCCGAACGCAAGATGAGCCATGAATCGACTGGAATTCCCCTATATCAGACTGTCCGACAACCCTGTTTTTTCTATTTTAGCTGTAACTTCTCAATAAGTTTGGAAGTCAACCACACAGTTAGACTTGAGATTCAATGATAGATTCTATAGTCTTTTTGGATTTTAGGCGTGAGCCTTTTATAAAATCCTTACGGATAAAATCCGCTTGAATTCCAGTAAATGACAAATTATAGTTCAATTAAAGTTCAATAAACGGAGGTGCCTTGTATGATGGCTAATGGTGTTTTCCCTGTTATAAGCGCCGAAGAGGCCGTCGCAGGATTAAAAGACGGCGACACGGTCGCATTCAGCGGATTTTCTCCGGCCGGCGCGGCCAAGGCGGTCCCGCGGGCACTGGCTCAAAAAGCCCGCGAAGAACACACCAAAGGACACGCTTTCCGGGTCCGCATTCTTACCGGGGCGTCCACGGACCGCGGCATCGACGATGAACTGGCCGCGGCCGAAGCCATCTCCTGGCGGGCTCCCTATCAGTCCGCGCCGGCATTGCGGGATCAGATCAACCGCCAGGAAGTGGAATATGTCGATATGCACCTGTCGCATGTTCCCCAGACAGTCGCTTCCGGATTTTTCGGCCGGATCAATCTGGCGGTGGTGGAAGCCACTGAAATCACCCCGGACGGACGCGTGTATCTGACCACCTCCATCGGCGCTTCACCCACCTATCTGAAACATGCCGACAAGGTGATTATCGAGATCAACAGTCGCCAGTCCCCACGGCTGCACGAAATGGCGGATATCTTTATCATGCCGCCCCCGCCCCGAAGAACGCCGATTCATATTTACGATCCGTTGACCCGGATCGGCTGGCCCTATGCGGTTGTGGATCCTAAAAAAGTGATCGGCATCGTCGCCAACGACGAACCCGATCGTGTCGGCGAATTCAGCCCCCCCGATAAGACCGGACAGCGGATTGCAGAGCATGTGATAATGTTTCTGCTGGCTGAAAAGGCGGCCGGACGCATTCCGGAAACTTTTCTGCCGTTCCAGGCCGGCGTCGGCAACGTGGCCAACAGCGTTATGTCCGCCCTGGGCAACCACCCGGATATCCCCCCTTTCACCATGTATTCCGAAGTTTTTCAGGACGCCATGTTTGATTTGATGTCAACGGAAAAGCTGTTGGGGGCCAGTGCCACCAGCCTGACGGTCACGGTTGAAAAACTGCAGCAGATTGTCGGCAACATGGATTTTTTCGGACCCCGTATCGTCCTGCGGCCCCAGGAAATCTCCAACAACCCCGGCATCATCCGCCGGCTGGGGGTAATCGCCCTGAACACGGCTTTGGAAATCGACATCTACGGCAACGTTAACGCCTCGCATCTGTACGGAATGGATGTGATAAACGGGGTCGGCGGCAGCGGGGAGTTTACGCGCAACAGCTACCTGTCTTTTCTGATGGCCCCTTCCATCGCCAAAGGCGGCAACATATCCACGGTGGTGCCGATGTGTCCGCACGTCGACAACAACGAGCACTCGGTCCAGATAGTTGTAACCGAACAGGGACTGGCGGACCTGAGGGGTCTGGGTCCCCAGCAGCGTGCTAAGATTATTATTGAAAAATGCGCACACCCGCTCTACCGAAATTATCTTGAGCGATATGTCCGGGAGTCCCGTTTAGGCCATATCCGGCACGATCTAAGCCGCTGTTTTGAGCTCCACCGCAACCTGCTGGAATACGGGACGATGCTGCCACCCTAACGGTTGTATCGCTGACGGGTACTGCCGGCGACATCCTTTTCCGCTGAGTAGCCTTTATGGATAGAGGCTGCCGGCGAAGCGGTCCGCGGGGACATCTCCCAATAAAGTCAAAGGAAGGATTCAGTTTGATGCCTGGAAAAACGTCATCGTAATATCGGCGGGCCTCCCATTTGCGCATTCTTTAAAGAACAAACCTCAAGTTCGGAAAGGAAAGAAGGAAAGTTTATCGTCGATTCAACCCCTTTCCAAAAGTGAATTCTTATCAGTCTGCTCCGTGGTGGCCGTTGCGGTACTTGGTCTCAAATCGAAGCGGAGGTTGAGTCTCGTCCCCAGTCCGGGTTTGCTCTTGAGCTCGAAATGATCTGTGCAGCGCTTGATGTTGCCAAGTCCCATACCGGCCCCGAAGCCAAGACTCCGGACGAAGTCGCTGGCAGTGGAGTAGCCCGGTTGCATCGCCTGTTCGATGTTTTCGATGCCCGGGCCGTTGTCGGTGACGGTGAGCCGAATGCTCTCCGGCTCGAGAACGGCGATGATGGTGCCCCCCGACGTGCTGTGTATGATCAGATTCGTTTCGGCCTCATGGGCGGCGATGGCGACACGACGCTGAAGCCCAGGGTCCACGCCTCGTGCGGCCAGTTCCCTTTTTAATTGCACGCTGGCCAGGCCCGCCCGGTCGTAATCGCCGGCCTCGACATCAAACTGCAGCCGCAGGGACTCGTTCTCAAGGGTTTCTATCGTCACTTCACTCTTTTCGTCTCTTGCCAGTAAACGGTTCAGCTCGCTGAGAAGCGCCCGGAGAATGCTATTGGGTGTGATCAGGCCGCAGAGGCTCCCCTCCTTGTCCAGCACCGGCAATCTCCCGAAACGGGTCCGATCCAGAATAGACATGGCCCGGCTCAGGGGCCAATTCGATACGACAGTAACGACATCCTGAGTCATCCAACGGTCGACAGGTTCCTCGATATAACCGTGGTCAAGGGCCTGGATGACATCCTCGATGGTCACGATACCGATCATGATGTTGTCCTTGACGACGGGAAGACCCGAAACGCGGGCATCACGCATGGTGATCTGCGCGTCGCGTAGGGTGTTTTTGGGAGTGATGGTCACCACGTTCTTGGACATGGCCTGGAAGACTTTGAGCCGATGAACTAACTCTTCGACGAAGGAGAACTCCAAAGCAAACCTCCAAGGGTGGCGCAGGCCTCAAACATTTTGATCCGGGTGGTGGCGAGGGGAATGCAATAGTCACGGGCGGCGTTGATGCTCCCGAGAGGGACCTGCTTGCCGCGGACGATGACGATGCCGAGGGCGCCGACGGCAAAGGCTGTGCGAACGGCCTGGGGCGAGGTCTGTCCGGTCAGGATGACAAATTCTTCTTTGGCGGTGGCCAGAATGTCGCTCAGAAGATCCGCAGCGGCGATGTTTTTAACCTCGAAGTCCGGACCGTCCACCAATGTTTGTGCCGCCAGAGCCTTTGTCAAATCCGACCATAACATGCTAATAAAGCCTCACAATTTCTGATCATGTCCCATTTCGGCTACTGAAGTATCTACCATCCGTATTGCGTATTCCGTTGAGTCACATGCACCGTTTATTATTTAAGCAATTTATATGCCGTTTTTTTAAAATGATCATAACAAATGGCCTTTTAATAAACAATAATCAGTCATTTTAATTATTTGGTGAAGATTTAAATTCGCTGAGTATTTGCCGGCAAGGAGAAAATTGTATACTGCGGAGTTACATTGCTAACCGGCAGGTGAAACCCCGAAAGAGATACTCTGTATTCATTCGGCATGGGTGTAAAGACAGGGAGTATAATTTTTTCAAAAACACGAATGCCGCCTCTACATAAAGTATTTTTCAAAATCCATAAATTGTTTGACAGCCCCTCATGTATATGATATCTAAATTATTTAGTAATATCCATACATTGTGCCATATTTATTTTTTGTAAACGCTTGCATGAGCGTATCTCTGAAACAGTTTAAGATGGCTGCAAGGAGATCAGCATGAAGCTGAAGGAAGTAAAAGCAATTTTGGATGCCGATATGCTGGTTGGCCATGATCTATTGGAAATGGAAGTCAACACGGCCTTCGGCGCCGATTTGCTGAGCGATGTCCTTACCTTTGCGAAACCAGGCTGCATGCTTATAACCGGATTGACCAATCCTCAGATCATCCGTACGGCGGACATCCTCGAAATTGCCGCAATTATCATCGTTCGCGGAAAAAAGCCTGCGCCGGAAACCATCCGTCTTGCAAAAGAACTCGAGATTCCCGTTCTTTCAACAAAGTACATCCTTTTTGAAACCGCCGGCCGATTGTATGAAAAAGGCATGCGGGGATGTGTAGAAAGCGGGTGAAGATAACTTTGCACCTCCATGAGAAGCCGATACTCGAAGGCCGTTATATGATTCAGGGAGACAATTTTGACGAATTTGAGATCACCTCGGAAATCGGTAAAGGAACGCACCTGAAAATGATCGTTCAACGGGATGTTGCCCCATAAGTCGGGGGCGGGTTCACAAAAGAAAGGAAATCGGCTGACTTTGGATCTGGCTGCCATTGTAAAATATTTAAACTTAAAAGTATTTTCCGGGTTTAACAGGCTGCAAACGGAAGTGCTGAACGGATATACGGGAGATCTGCTCAGTGATGTAATGGCCAACAGCAAGGAAGGCGACCTCTGGATCACGCGACAGGTGCATCAGAATATCATCGCCGTGGCCAGCCTGAAGGATCATGCCGGGATCGTTCTGGTCCAGGGGGCCGAGCCCGCCAAGGATACACTGGCGAAAGCCATCGAGGAAAATATTCCGGTCATGGGTACGGATCTTTCGGGTTTCGAAATCGTCGGAAAAATTTATAATCTGATAAAGGCGAAACACGGCAACGCCGCGTCTGAATCATAAGGGGCCATGGGATCATGGTCTTTTTTTGATCACTTTTCGGGAAAAAGGTCATGCTCAGGGCATTGCGCTGTGATCTGCATATCCATACCTGTCTCTCCCCCTGCGCGGAGCTTGATATGTTTCCCCGCGCGATCATTGAAAAATCAATAGCTGAAAAATTAGATGTCATCGCCGTCTGCGACCACAACGCATCGGAAAACGCGGCGCATGTGATCAAACTGTCGGGGGGGAAACCCATCTCCGTGCTGCCCGGCATGGAAATAACCACCCTTGAAGAGGTCCATCTGCTGGCCCTTTTTGACGACCTTGAAAGTCTTTACGGGCTTCAGGGCGTAATTTACGACCACCTGCCCGGCGTCAACCAGGAGGAGATTTTCGGGTGTCAGGCCATTGTGAACGCCCAGGATGAGGTGGAAGGCATGAACGGGCATCTGCTCATCGGCTCCGCCGATCTCCCCCTGCAGGATGTCATCGATTTGGTCCATAGCCTGGGAGGCCTTGCCGTGGCTTCCCATATAGACCGCCCCAGTTACAGCGTCATCAGCCAACTTGGATTCATCGATCCTTCCATGCAGTTCGACGCTCTGGAGATCAGTCATGCCATGGGGATCAAACGCGCCCGTCGGCAATACCCCGAACTTGCATCCTTTGCCATGATTACGTCATCCGATGCGCACGTTATCCGTGATGTGGGCCGGGCGTGCACCACGATATTTCTCAAGGAAGGAAATGTCCGGGAGTTAAGACTGGCCTTTCAAAATCGTGACGGGCGCTATATCGAGACGACATAGACCATGATGGAACTGTCGCTTCATATCCTGGACATTACGGAAAACGCCGTCCGCGCCAAGGCCCGGCATGTTCTCATTTCCATAACGGAAGACCGGACAAACGATCACTTGACGCTGGAAATTTGCGACGACGGGACAGGGATGACAACAGCGGAACTAAAGCGGGTATTGGACCCCTTTTATACGACGAAAAAAGTCCGCCGGGTCGGGTTGGGGGTGCCCATGCTGGCCCAGGCCGCCGAAAATGCCGGTGGAAGCTTTGAGATTGAATCGGAACCGGGAAAAGGAACCGTCATCACCGTTGCTTTTCAGCTGACCCATGTGGACCGCCAGCCGCTGGGGGATCTGGCGGGCACGCTGGTAACGCTGATTACGGGAAATCCGGAGGTGCATTTTGTTTACCGGCATCGCGGCAACGGTCAGACCTATACGCTCGATACACATGAAATTAAAAAGGAAATTGAAGATGTGCCCATCAATCACATTGAGATTTTGAAGTGGATCCGCCTCGATGTGGAAACGGGTTTAAAGAAAATAAATGCTCAATCATAAATGTGTCCATCCGATCTGACGGGAATACTTTGCGCCATATGCCCGGGAGTCCCGCCTCGGCCATATCCGGCACGATCACGGCCGCTGTTTTAAGCTCCGTCGCAATCTGCCGGGATACGGTGCCATGCTGCCGCACAGGTGTGAGCATATTATTTCGATAACGGCGGAAATGCTCTAAACAGAGCACACCGCGCAAACTGGCAAACCGGACCTGTATCATGTGGGAACTATTCACAGGAGAGGCATTATTCGGCAAACCGGCAACCCATTATGGCGAGCTGACACTTATATCCAAGGTCATCATTGCCTGTCTTGCCGTTCTTGGAATCGCCGCCCTCGTTATGACGGCCATCAGTTTGATCAGTCACATCATGACCGGTGCGCCATTTATTGCAACGTCAAAGCGCCTTACCCGTAAAATCGTGGCATTGGCGGACATTCGCCCCGGTGAGCGGGTGTATGATATTGGCTGCGGAGACGGCAGGTTTTTGATCGAGGCAAATAAATTTTACGGGGCAAGGGCCGTCGGCATTGATATATCTCCGCTGGTTTGCGCCCTGGCCAAACTGACCACCTGGCTGAAGCGGGCGGATGTTGTCATACTCTGTGCAAATTTTAAAACCTGCGATTTCCAGGATGCCGATGTGATTTTTTGCTATCTGGTGCCCGACCAGATGGCAATCCTGGGGGAGAAATTAAAACAACTGAAAAAAGGTGCCGGATATTGTCGCGCCGGTTTGAAATCCCCGGATGGGAGCCGCTGCAGCAGGTGCAGATCAAGGGCCGGTTTGGTTCTGAATCGATCTTCATCTACCAAATTTGACCATTCTTTTTAATTTCCTGACTTTTTCGTAACGCTTGGTATAGCGGTTGTCAAAAAAACGTTCCGTTATTCCAACGGTTTTTTCTACAACCGCTTATACCGCAATTCATTGTTTCGGAACTTTATTATGGAAAACGGTATAATCTACCCGGACAGGCGGCCGGAGGAATTTTCCTTGTCATTTTGAGCCCACACCACCTTTTCTATTTGATTTACCGCGGCAGTTCAAATATATTCAGTTATAGCGGTTGTCAAAAAAACGTTCCGTTATTCCAACGGTTTTTTCTACAACCGCTTATACCGCAATTCATTGTTTCGGAACTTTATTATGGAAAGCGGTATAAAACCAATTGTTGGTAATACGCATACAACTTGAGACTGATAAAAATTTAATGAAAAAAACAATTCCCGTGCTCCTTTTCCTGCTGCTGTCACTGGTTTCATCCATATCCTTTTCCGCCGAAAAACCCTTATGGATCGAGGCGACCGGCGAGGCGGTCCTCGGCGACATCGAAACCCCCAATGAAGTCAAAGAAAGGGCCCGGCGCGACGCCCAGAAAAACGCCCTGGAAATGGCGGTGGGCGTCTTCATGAAGTCGCATACGCTGGTGTCAAACAGCCAGCTGGTGGAAGACTTGGTATATGCCACGGTCAGAGGCCGGGTTGAAAAGTCCGAAATCCTCCAGGAAGGGTGGGACCCGAAGGACCGGTCCCTTTACCGGGTAAAGCTCAAAGCCCTCATCCAGCCGGTTTATCCGGAAAAAGGCGAGGGACTCTCCGTAAAGGTCCATCTTTCCAAAACGACCATCAAGGCAGGTGAAGATGTCCGGATTTTTTACGAACCCAGCCGGGACTGCTATATTTATATTTTTTCAATCGCTTCCGACGGTTCCGTGACCCTGCTCCTGCCCAATTCCCATCATACTAAAAACCTTGCAACATCCAATACGGTCCATGTGTTCCCGCCGGAAGAAAGCCCCATCCGGTTGACGGCGGCGTTTCTCCCCGGACATACGGAAAAGTATGCCGAAGAACGCATCAAGCTGATCGCCACCCGCAAAAAGGAAAACCTGATACCCCTCGGGTTTCAGGAAGGCCTTTTCAAGGTTTATGATTCAAAATCGACGGGAATGATCAGCGACCTGGTGCGACGGCTCAACCATCTGGAACCGGGTGACTGGACGGAAGCCACGGTAGTTTACAACCTGACAAGGTAAAAAAGGAAAATGATGAAAAAGATAGTTCTATTTTTAATTCTGTTTTCACTCGTTTCAATGGCCGGATGCGCGACTGTCACGCCGTTGGGAAGAGCAGCGAAAAGCGGAGATATAAAAGAAGTAGAATCCCTTTTAAGTCAAGGCGCCAATGTGAATGAGATCGTGACGCCCGGTCTTGCGCCCCTGCATGAAGCCGTGTTTAACAATGCCCCTTTGGATATCGTCCGACTTATGATTGATAAAGGAGCTGACCTAAATATGAAAAGCTGCGGCGACGGGTGGGCGAACACTTGCAACTGCGGAACCCCTCTACATATTACCGCCTGTAAAGGCAACGTCAATATGATGAAGCTTCTCATTGAAAAGGGGGCGGAAATTGATGTCCCTGACCGATGGGGGGGTACGCCGCTTGTCTCGGCAGCCCAAGCCGGCCAGACTGCGGCCATCAGGCTGCTGATTGAAAAGGGAGCGGACACGGATAACGCCAAAGCCTTCCTTTTATCCAAGCGTCAGGACAATGCCGCCCGGGTGATTGAAATGGCGGAAAGAAGCGCGCGTAAGGGAGCGGCGCAAACCGCAGCAACCAAAGAACCCCTTTCCGCCCCCGCTCCGCTCAAATCCGACGTCGACGAACTGCCTTCTGTTAAAAAGAAGCCCAACCCGAACGCATATGCCGTCGTCATCGGCATCGAAACCTATCGCCAGAAATTGCCAAAGGCCGATTTTGCCGTAGCGGATGCGGCAACGGTCAAACAGTGTCTCACCCGCATGCTGGGCTATCCGGAAGAAAATATCATTGCCCTGAGCAACGAACACGCCACTTACACCGATCTGGTAAAATATATCGAAGAGTGGCTCCCGAAAAACATGGAGCCCGGCGGTTCCGTGTTTTTCTATTACTCCGGCCACGGCGCCCCCAATCCCAAAACCGGCGACGTCTTTCTGGTCCCCTATGACGGCGACCCCAATTTTATTGAAAAGACCGGCTATCCCTTGAAAAAGCTGTATGAACAGCTATCCAAACTTCCCGCCAAAGAAATCATGGTGGCTCTTGATTCCTGTTTTTCCGGGGCGGGCGGAAAAAGCGTCCTGGCGGAAGGAAGCCGCCCGCTGGTGATGAACATGCAGACGGCATTTACGCCGGCCAAAAACATGGTCGTCCTGACGGCATCATCTGACAGTGAAATCAGCTCCACCTATAAAGACAAAGGGCACGGGCTCTTTACCTATTTTCTCCTGAAAGGCGTCAAGGGTGAGGCCGATCTCAATGAAGACGGCAAAATAGAGGTGGAGGAATTATATAGCTACCTCAAGCCCCAGGTGCAGAAAACCGCCCGGAAACTGTACAACAACGAGCAGTCGCCGCAGCTCATCGCGCCGAACAGAGAAATCATTATCCGATAGGAAACCGCCATGAAAAAAATGATATTTGCAGGTATCTTCTTTATACTGATGTCGCTGATGCAGGGGTGCGGGGCAGGGATCATACACCGGACTACGGAAAAAGATATGCAGGCCGTCACGTATGATGAAACAAAAAATAAAGTGATAAAAATGTTTTTTGAGGGACATCCTTCTATAGGTGCCTATTATACAAGGGCCTCTATAAAAATCAACGAGGAAGGATTCCAAGTCACCTCTGAGGACAATACCAGCCAGGCCCTTTGCGGTTTTGAAACGGTAGGGGACCCTGTTGTGACCGATTATGGGCCATTGGCGAACGTCCAGTTCGCAGTGTCGATCAATGGATGCAATGCCGAGATATGGTTTGACCAAAAAGAATCCGCTGTCATGTTCGCGCAATTGTTATACACGCTAAAGCATCAAGCGGCTGAAGCAAAAATCGCACAAAAGCTTCCCGTTAACACCGCTACTTCAGTTGGCAATAATAAAAAGATAATCAAATCGGATATCGATGCGCTTCCTGCAAAAAAATCAACGCCCGACAAGCATGCTTATGCCATCGTCATCGGTATTGAGCGATATCGCCAGGAACTTCCAAAAGCCGCTTTTGCTGAAAACGATGCCCGGATTGTAGCGGCGTATCTTTCCCAAGTGATGGGCTATCCGGAGGAGAATGTCGTTACGCTTATTAATGACCGAGCGCTAAAAAGCGACATGGAAAAATATTTTGAAAAGTGGCTCTCCAATAATGTTGAGAAAGACAGCACCATTTTTGTTTATTTTTCGGGCCATGGCGCTCCGAACCCTAAAACCGGAGACGCTTATCTTGTACCTTATGATGGGGACCCGTCTTTTATCGAACAGACCGGCTACTCACTGAAAAGACTGTACGACGCTCTCGGCAAACTTCAGGCCAAAGAAATCATTGTCGCCCTCGATTCCTGTTTTTCAGGCGCGGGCGGCCGATCGGTGCTCGCCAAGGGGGCCCGACCACTGGTGATGAATATCCAGAACAACATGGTTCTGTCAAAAAATATGACGGTTCTTTCCGCTTCCTCGGGTGAGCAGATCAGCTCGACCTATGATGAAAAGGGGCATGGTCTCTTCACCTATTTCCTGCTCAAGGGCATTAAAAACGAAGATGTCGTCAACCCGGACGGTTCCATCAGGATGGACGATCTGTTCGGCTATATTAAACCCCAGGTGGAGCGCATTGCGCGCAAGCAATACAACAACGAGCAGACGCCGCAGTTGATCGGAGCAAAAAAATAGTAAAATGTGTTCTGAAGGTATGAAAAGAGGTGGTGTTTTATGAAGAAATTATTTGCGTATGTTTTAATCCTTATGACA
>JARGFK010000004.1 GCA_029211065.1 Desulfobacterales bacterium | reverse complement strand
AAATTATCACGAATACTCTATTTAACTCAAATATCTACAGGAAATATCCACTTTAATCTGTTCGCCCAGAATTACTGGTGTAAAGGGGACGTTGTTGACAATGTGGACAAATTGGTATAGGCTGCCCTAAATGGCTGACGATGGAGGAATATATGCCGCGTGGGGCCAGATTAGATGAGCCGGGGACTCTGCATCATGTGATGATTCGGGGAATCGAGAGACGAAATATCGTCGACGATGAGACGGACCGGGAGGATTTCCTATCCCGGCTTGGCAAACTATCAGGAGAGACCGGGACGGCTGTATACGCCTGGGCCCTGATGACCAACCACGCCCATATCCTGATGCGCAGCGGACCGGCCGGGCTTCCAACCCTTATGCGAAGGCTTCTGGCCGGTTATGCCGCCGCCTACAACCGCAGACACAAACGCTACGGGCATCTGTTTCAAAATCGCTATAAATCGATCATTTGTGAAGAAGATCCTTATTTTAAGGAACTGGTTCGCTATATTCATTTAAATCCTCTGCGGGCCGGACTAGTCAATACGCTGAGCAGGTTGAATCGCTATAAGTGGTGCGGGCATGCTGCCGTTCTTGGCAACCGGAAAAGCAACTGGCAGGATCAGGAATACGTACTCAAATGGTTTGGCTCGCGCCAAGGTCCTGCGCGCAAAGCCTATCTTGAATTTGTAAGACAAGGGGTGGACCAAGGGCGGCGGCCGGAGCTGGTAGGAGGCGGTCTGATCCGCAGCTTGGGCGGATGGTCGGTCGTAAAGTCCCTGCGGAAATCGGGACTATCCGAAAAAGGCGACGAACGGATCCTCGGGTCGAGCGACTTTGTGGAAAGTGTCTGTAACCAGGCTGAAGCGAAAATCAAGCACCAGTTGACTGCCAAAGACCTGGAAAAGGAAACCGCAGCATTAATCAGCCGGGAGTGCAAAAAGCGAAAGATAGACATGAAAGTGCTTCGGGCCAAAAGCCGTCTTGCGGGGGTATCGAGACTAAGGACGTCTCTTGCGATCCAGCTGGTGAACGATTTGGGTGTGTCCTTAGCCGAAAGCGCACGGCAGTTAGGTGTTACCACTTCGGCAGTTGCCAAGATTCTGCGGCGGCATAGTTAGTACACGCGGTCAACAACGTCCCTTTATAATATTTCCGCATCATTTACCGGGTTATGGAGAAAAACGTCTATGTCCTTTTGATCGTCGACGGCCGTCGCGATATGCAGATGCTGTTGCAGCGGCGATTGCTGGAGGCCTAAATCCAGTCCAGTTCGGTCACTCCCACCACGTCGCGTAGGCCTTCCGGATCCGCTGCTGAAAGCTCCTGATCTGAGCGTACCGGTCCAGGGCGATTCAATGTTTTACTTGTAAAAGAAACCTGTTGACTTTGGCGCTCATTTTGATAAGTTTCCTGCATATCCGAATCTTTTAACTAAATATGGAAAACTTTAGTGTATAAAAGAAACTTATATATTGATAAGATCCTTCCGTTTATCGGCAAACCGGTTATTAAAGTCATTACGGGCATGCGACGGGTGGGGAAGAGTTTTTTTCTACAAATGCTCATGGATGAGCTCAAGACCCGTAAAATTGCCAAAAAATGCATTCTGTATATTAACAAAGAATCGCTGGACTATGATTTTATTCAAAACTACAGGGACCTAAACCGCTATGTAAAAGATGCCTTTTCCGGTGTTACGGCAACAAAATATCTGTTTATCGACGAAATACAGGAAATCGAAAACTGGGAAAAGGCCGTTGGGTCATTCTTTGCCGATGGTGGTTTTGACATCTACATCACCGGTTCCAATGCACATTTGCTTTCATCTGAAATTGCCACTCTGATATCGGGACGTTATATCGAAATACCAGTTTATTCTTTGAGCTTTGAAGAATTTCTCCTTTTTAGAAATAAAGACAAGAAAAGCGCAGCGGAGGAGTTTTCAGTCTATTTGTGGTCCGGCGGATTTCCCGCGATTCACCATTTCGATTTAAATCAGGAGGTTCTATACCAGTACATACGCTCCATCTACAGTACCATCCTTTTAAAGGATGTCATCAAAAGAAACAATGTCCGCAACGTATCCTTGCTGGAAAATATCACACAATATATTTTTAATAATATCGGTAATATCTTTACGGCCAAAAAAGTTTCCGATTATTTGAAATCTCAAAAGCTGCGGGTCAGTATTGAAACCGTCCAGAACTATATTTCATACCTCGTCGCAACCGTGGCGGTTTTTAAAGTGCCGCGTTATGACGTCAAGGGCAAGCGGCTGCTTGAGTTGCATGAAAAATATTTTTTAGGGGATGTTTCGCTGCGGCACGCGCTTTTTGGTTATCGCGAAGGTGATATATCCGGGGTGCTTGAAAACCTGGTTTTTCTTGAGCTTAACAGAAGAGGATATCGGGTTTATATCGGAAAATTCGGCAATGGGGAAATTGATTTTATCGCTGAAAGGGAAAACCGAAAAATATATATTCAGGTAGCGTATTTACTGTCATCCCCGGAAACAATTGAAAGGGAGTTTTCAGTTCTACATGCATTAAAAGATAACTATCCCAAATACGTTATCAGCATGGATAACGTTTTTGGCAAGGATGTCAAGGGGATTCAGCGAGTCAATTTAATCGATTTTCTGTTGAACCCTGAAATATAGCGGGTTTTACAGGCCCAGCAGCTGCCATGATGAAACCCTGCGATAACACCCAAGCGAGCAGCCGACCCATCAATCGGTCCGGGCTGCCCGAGAGACCGTTATGCGGATTTTACTGATAGAGGATGATGCAAAAATAGCCTCGTTTGTTACAAAAGGTTTAAAAGCCGCCGGGTTTGCAGTGGATGGGGCGGCTGACGGCGAAACCGGGCTTCACCTGGCTTTGACGGAGCCGTATGATGCCGCCATTATTGATATTATGCTGCCACGGCGGGACGGCCTCAGCCTGATTGAGGAAATGCGCCGTGAAAATATCAAAACGCCGGTTATCATCCTGAGCGCCAAAGGCTCGGTGGATGATCGCGTAAAAGGACTTCAAACCGGCGGGGACGATTATCTCACCAAACCGTTTTCGTTTTCCGAACTGTTGGCGCGGGTCCAGGCACTCATTCGCCGGAACAGCGGGGCGTCCGAGCCTACCCGCCTTTCGGCCGGCGGCGTGAGCATGAATCTGATTACCCGGGACGTAATTCGCAGCGGAAAAAGGATCGAGCTGCAGCCGCTGGAATTTGCCCTGCTGGCTTACCTGATGCGCAATGCCGGCAGGGTGGTGTCTAAAACCATGATCATGGAGCACGTGTGGGATTATCATTTTGATCCCCAGACCAATGTTGTCGAGTCCCGGATATATCGATTGCGTGAAAAAATCGACAAGGATTATTCTCAAAAATTGATTCATACCGTGCGCGGTGTCGGATATGTATTTAAAGAGGCTGACTGATCTGCGTCATACCCTGGCCTTTCGGCTGACCCTCTGGTATGCGCTGATTTTTATGATCTCCACCGGCGTTGCATTTTTTCTGTTTTACCTGCAGATTACCTCCTTTCTGCGCGCCCAGACCGACCAGGACCTCCTCAATCAGGCCCGCAAGATATCTTCTGTTTTGACGCTGCAAGGGGTAAGCGCGGTGGAGCGGAGCGCCATTCTGGAATCACAGGCCGCCGGCGAGAAAAAAATATTTATTCGCCTGTTTTCCCCAAACGGGTCGGTGTTTTCCTCATCCAACATGTCTTATTGGCAGAATATCGGAATTGAAAAAGAAGCCATCGAAGAATTATTGCAGGGCACCCGCTATGTTTTCAGCACCCTGGCCAGTCCGGATCGAAAATTAAAGGTTCGAATCCTTTACACCCTGATCGGCAGGAGCCTGGTGCTTCAACTTGGCGAGGCCATGGAGACATCGGGTCAGTTTATCGAAGCCTTTCGAAAAAACTTTATCATTACCATTTCCGTATTACTGATATTCGCAGCCGCGATCGGCTGGTTTATGGCCAGGAAAGCGCTTTCCGGGGTGGAAGTGCTGACCCGGACCGCCCGGCATATTTCCGGCGGCGCGCTCGGCAGCCGTGTTCCACTGACCCGCAATGGGGATGAAATCGATCAACTGGCAACCACCTTTAACCAGATGCTGGATCGAATCGAGACGCTGGTTGCCGGCGTCAAAGAAATGAGCGACAACATCGCCCACGACCTCAAAAGCCCGGTGACCCGGATCAGGGGAATTGCAGAGGTTACGCTGACCACGGATCCCTCTTTAACCTCCTATGAAAATATGGCTGCCAGCATTATCGAAGAAAGCGACCGCCTGCTGGATCTGATTAATACCATGCTGGTGATTTCAAAGACGGAAGCAGGGGTGGACCGGCTGAATATTGAAAAATTGGACATGACCGAAATGGTCAAAGATGCCTGTAATTTGTTTCAGTCCAGCGCGGAGGATAAAGATATTGAACTGACGCGCCGCCTGTCTGAAAAACAGTTTGTCCGGGGCGATAAACGGATGATTCAACGCATGGTTTCGAACCTGCTGGATAATGCCATTCGCTATACCCCCGATCAGGGAACCGTGCAGGTTTCGGTTCAGTCGCCTCGGCAAGACCAGGTTTCTGTTATGATAAAAGATACCGGTATCGGCATTTCAAGTGAAGATCTTCCCCATATTTTCAGGCGGTTTTACCGTTGTGAGCCGAGCCGGTCGCTGACCGGAACCGGCTTGGGGCTTAGCCTGGCGCTGGCGATCGCCAAGGCGCATGGGGGGAATATCGATGTCGGCAGCACATTAGGAAAAGGAAGCACCTTTACCATTACGCTCCCCAAAGATTCCCCATGACAATCTGACGCCTAACATAACCATTTTGTCATTTTCAGGCCATCTTTCCGTTAACTTCTTGCGTTATAGTCTAGCCGGAACACAGAGGGTAAGGCTTCAATGGTAAAAATTTCAAATTAAGATTAGGAGGGCGCACAATGAAAAGTTTAAAAAAAATCATCCCATATCTTCTGATTCTGTTCATGGTTGGGATTTTCCAAGTGTTTAATTTGCAGGTCGGAAGTGCGGCAACCGACAGCAACCCGGTCTTGGTGCCGGGCAATTTCAGCCAGATCGCGGAAAACGTCGGTCCGGCCGTGGTAAATATCAGCACGGTAAAATCCATCAAAGGCGGGGGGCGCGTTTTCCGTAATTTCGGACCGGGCCCCTTTAATAAAGAGGATCCCTTTCAAGACTTTTTCAATAAATTTTTCGGCGGCGACCAGCAGCGGGAGTTCAAGCAACGCAGCCTGGGGTCCGGTTTTATTATTGATAAGGCGGGGCTTATCGTTACCAACAATCATGTGATTGAAAATGCAGACAAGATCAAGGTTAAACTGAAAAGCGGTGATGAATTTGACGCAGAGATCATTGGTCGAGACCCCAATACGGATTTGGCATTGATTAAAATTGATGCCAAAAAAGAGCTGCCGGTAGTTAAAATAGGCGACTCCGATTCGCTCAGGGTCGGTCAGTGGATGGTGGCCATCGGCAGCCCGTTTGGCTTTGAGCAGACGGTAACGACCGGGATTGTCAGCGCCAAAGGCCGGGTCATCGGCTCGGGTCCCTATGACGATTTTATACAAACGGATGCATCCATCAACCCGGGGAACAGCGGCGGGCCGCTCATCAACCTGCAGGGTGAGGTTGTGGGAATCAATACGGCGATTATCGCCAGCGGCCAGGGGATCGGATTTGCCATTCCCATCAATATGGCAAAAGGGATCGTGGACCAGTTAAAATCCAGCGGTGAAGTCACCAGGGGTTGGCTGGGAGTTGCGATCCAGCCTTTAAGCAGCGAGCTATCAGCCTATTACGGCATTAAGGATGGGAAAGGTGTCTTGGTAACGGAAGTGTTCACGGGCGACCCGGCCGAGCAGGCGGGCATCCGACCCCAGGATGTTATCCTGGAAATAAACGGCAAAAAAATTGAAGATAGCCGGGATTTAACGCGTACAATTGCAAATAAGGCTGTCGGAGAGACGGTTGCAATTAAATTGATGCGCGAGGGTAAAGAGCAGCAGGTTAAGGTAAAGTTATCAAAACGCGAAGATTCAAAAATAGCCGGCCGAATGCAACAGAACCCGTCCGGAGATGAATTGGGAGTTCAGGTAGCTGAAATCACGACAGAAATGATGCAGCAGTATAATTTGCCCAAAGGGGAGGGGGTCATCGTTGTTGAAATAGATTCTCAAGGCAAAGGTGCTGAAGCCGGTGTGCAGGTGGGAGATATCGTCGCTGAAATTAATTATAAAAAGATCAATACCGTGAAAAATTATAATGAAGCACTGCGAAAAATCAAAAAAGGTGAAAAATTCAAGATGTTTATTCAAAGACTCAACGCAGGTTTTTTGGTGATAGAAATCGTGAAATAAAGGGCGTAAAAACAAACAGGGGCATTGAGGCGGTAGCTTAATCAATGCCCCTGTTTTAAATCAGCAGGTTTTCTTTTTCCAAAATAGGTTGTCAGGAAGATGCCCAGCCCGATGAGCAGAATACCGGGCGGGTGATAGGACTTAAAACTTTCATCAAAAAGTAGAAAAGCAAGCACAATGCTGAATACCGGGATCAAATAAATAAAAACGCCCGCCCTGTTTGCCCCCACCGCTTTGACGCCTCTATTCCAGAATATAAAAGCAAAAATGGAAGGAAAAATCCCCAAATAAATCGTGCCGCTGACGGAAGTCGTGTTCAGCATGATGGGAAATTCATTAAAGGATTCCCAAATATATAAAGGAGTTAAAAATATCAATCCGGCCGTGTAAAGAACCGCCAAAAAAGCCAAGGAATCCGTGCGGCCGGGATACTGCCGCAGCAGGACCGTATAAAGCGCCCAGCAAACAGCAGCGGCAAGTGTCCATAGATCACCCCTGGCAAATTGAAGGGTCATCAAAAAAGAAGGATTCCCCCGGGTGATAATCCAGGCTAACCCCCCCAGCGATAAGGCGATCCCCGCGACCTGCACCAAAGAAACACGGTCTTTGAAGCCGATCCATGAAAAAATGACGATGAAAATGGGGTTGGTGGCGTTCACTAGAACAGTATTGGTCACAGTGGTGCTGAGCAGAGCGATATAGATAAATGTACTGAAGCAGGCAATACCGAGGATGCCGAGAAGCAGAATGATTTTCCAGTGATCCCGCATCTGGTTTTTCTGTTGCAGAAAAGACCTGGCTGAAAACGGGATCAATATCAATAACGCCAACGCCCATCGCCAGAAGGAGAGCGAAAGGGGTGGTATTGATTCCTGGATGCCCTTGGCAACAATAAAATTTCCGGACCAGAACAGGGCTACCAGCAATAACAGTAAATAGGGCATCTCAATCGTTTATCAGCAGGGCCTGCATAATTCAATATTTATGGGAAAATTTCATCTTTTAATTTTCGGGTCATCAGGCGTTCATATAAAAGCGGTGCGATGCGATTCAGCCAGTAAGTTAATTTGCCTACGGGTGACAATACGATCAGGTGTTTTTTCTTAATGACGCCTTGATAGACGGCGTCCGCAACCTGTTGCGGCGACGTCTGCTTACCCACCCGGGATTGCGGATGGCTGGTAACCCGACCGTTTCCGCCCAATGCCCGAGTCTGGAGGTTGGTTTCAACAAAGCCGGGGCAAACGATCATCACGTGAACCCCGCTGTTGCGGATTTCAGCCCGCAATGACGTGAAAAGTCCGTGCAGAGCATGCTTGCTGGCGCAATACCCGGTGCGTCCCAGCAAAGGCGCCAGGCCGGCGATACTTTCCATGACGATAATCATGCCTTTGCGGGCGATTAGGCTATCCATGGCAGCCTGGGTACAATGGAGGGCGCCGAAAAAGTTGACCGCCATGACCTTGCGGAAAACACTTGACCGGGTATCGACAAAGGCGCTTCGCTGGGTTATTCCGGCATTGTTGACCAGAATATCAATACCGCTGAAATGATCTATGATTTTGCTGACGGCAGAAATGCAGTCGGATTCCTTTGATACATCACACCCGATAGGGACCGTTTTGATCCCGGTATTGTTAAATTCAGCCGCCATCGCCGCTATTCCTTTTTCGTCCATATCAAGCAACCCTAAAGCGGCGCCTTGCCTTGCGAACCTTCTGGATATCGCAGCGCCGATTCCACTGGCAGCGCCGGTCACCACGACAATTTTTTGGGTCATGTCATGCTTTTTCATGGGCTGATTCCGGTCGGGGCGTTTATCATTAAACCGCTTGCGGTGTTTCCGAAGGGATCGGCAGCGGGCGGCGCGAAAAAATGAAGGCCGTGGTCAGTCCCGCTATGATGTGCCAGATTCCCCACCAGGCAACCAGGATGGCCATTCCGCCGAGCCCTCCGAAAAAATTAAACACCAGGACCAGGCCCAGTCCGGAATTCTGGATGCCGACCTCGATGGAGACTGCCCGGGTATCCGCTTCGGATAAGCGGAAAAGGCGTCCGGACCAGAAGCCGATGTTTAAAGCCAGCGCATTATGAATCAGTACGCCGAAAAAAACCAGACCGATGTAATTTGTGAAATGCTGCCAGTTGACCGCCAGGGCTGCAGCAACGATTGCGATGAAAAACAATAATGAAAATATTTTAAAGGGGCGCCGGACCCTGTCGGCCAGGGAGGGAAAGGACTTTGCCAGCACGATGCCGACACAAAGGGGGATGCCCAGAATGATAAAAACAGTGACGAAAACATCCAGCGGGCTGAGGCTCACTCTTTTTAGGATGGGGGCGGTATCTGGGTTGAGACTGCCCCACAGGGATAAATTCAGCGGGGTCATGATGATGGCCGCTAGGGTGGAAACAGCCGTCATGCTGACGGAAATGGCGCAATTGCCCCGGGCCAAATACGTAATGATGTTGGACAAATTGCCCCCCGGGCAGGCTGCCACCAGAATCATACCCAGGGAAATGGAGGGCGGCAGGTTTAAAAGGCGCGTTAACAAAAATGTAAAGGCCGGCAAGAGGATGAACTGGGCCACCAGGCCGATCATGGGCGCTTTGGGGGCGACTAAAATCCGTTTGAAATCATCCAGCTTCATTTCCAGGGCGACCCCCAGCATCATCAGGCCGATGGCGAGGTTGATAATGAATAATCCCTGGGGGTTAAAATTGAGCTGAACCTGATCGATTGCGGCGATGTCCATGGGATCACCTTTCGGTTGAGGCCTTTGCAAAATGGGACGTTTTGCAAAGGCCTCAGGTTGAAGGGTTTGGCAGGTTATTGGGCTTTGTAGCCGCCCAAATTGGCCAGGGCCATACTTCCCGGGCTTATGGTCGTCGGGTCCGTCATGACGTTAATGCAAGTTGTCTTTCCGGCAGCAAACGCTTCCGCCAGGGCCGGCCGGATGTCGGCAGGGTTTTCAACAACCATGCCTTTGCCGCCCAAGGCTTCAACGAGCTTATGATAATCGACCTTTCCGATATACGTCCCATCCTCAATGGCGTGGCCGATGCGCAGCTCCTGGCTGTGGCGGATCATTCCCCATCCCAGATCGTTGCTGATGACAACGACAATGGGGAGTTTTTTGCGAAGGGCGGTTTCGAATTCCATGAAATTAAACCCGATGGAGCCATCTCCGGTGATCAGACAGACCCGCTTGCCAGGATAGAGCAGTTTGGCGGCATTGGCATAGGGAATGCCGACACCCAGACAGCCGAACAGGCCGGAATCCAGATAATGCCCGGCTTTCCGGACCGTCCGGGTCATTCCCATCCAGATCTGGGTATCGCCGCCGTCGGCAACCACGATATCATCTTCCCGGTCCATGAAGTCGTTGATTTCCCGGGCCAGCCGCATCGGATGGACGGGAACCGCTTCACTTTCCCATCCGAGCCGGGCCTGGGATTTACCATCCTGGTCCGCCTGGGTCAGGGTTAGAACCCAGGGCTTAAATTTTTTCGGTAAAGATTCCCCCAGTTTTTCTTGGTCGATGATGCGACTGCAACCCTTTAATAAGGCTTTGATGTCGCTGACAACGGCCAGATCAATGCTGCGATTTCTGCCGATTTCTTCCGGCTCGATATCCACCTGGACGAGCTTGGCCGTCGGGCTGAAAAGATCCCCAAAGATATAATATAAGCTCATGCGGGCGCCCAGAAAGACAATCAGGTCTGCCCCTGTATTTCCCACCAGGGCCGCCCCCGGCCTGATGGCCAGCGACGATTCAAAACAGAGGGGATGGGTGTCTGCAACCGTACCGCGGCCGGATGCGGAAGTAAAAAGCGGAATACCGGTTTTTTCGATGAATTCCTGCAGCTCCGGGCCGCTGTCGGCATACCAGGACCCGCTGCCGGCAATAACAAGGGGTTTGGACGCCTGCTGGATCATGGCGATGATTTGCTCGGCTTTTTCAAGATCCACCGGGCGGGACGAGATAACCGTGTGGGGCCTTTTAACACCGGCGGAACCGACATTGGCATTGAGCGCATCCACCGGAAGCTCCAGGTAGACCGGACCCGGACGGCCGCTGGCGGCAATTCGAAAAGCAGCGTCAATGAATTCCGGTATCCGTTCGGGTTTGTGGCAGACCAGCGCTTTTTTTACCATCGGTTCGATGACCGGCGCCTGGCGCATGTCCTGGAGATCCAGCTTTTCAATGCAGTCCGTTCCGACGCATCCGGAAATAAGCACCAGCGGGGTGTTTGCAAAGCGGGCATTGGCTACAGCAGAGAGGGTGTTGGTAAAGCCGGGCCCGGCGGTTACCATGGCAACGCCGGGTTTGCGGGTGAGCCGTCCCCAGGCCTCAGCCATAAAAACGGCCGCCTGCTCATGGCGCGTGTCAAAAAGTGTAATCGCCGAGTTTTCGAGATGCTGGTAAATGGGTGTGATGTGTCCGCCGCTGAGGGTAAAAATATACGAAATTTCTTTTTGGATCAGCGCGTCGGCCACCAATTGCCCCCCTGATATCGTCTCCATCTTTCCTCCGATTTTAAAGAAAATTGTATTTAAAGCTCCATCAACTGGCCGCCGGTGATGTTGATGGCCTGTCCCGTCATATAAGAAGACGCGCCTGAAGCCAGAAAGAGGATCAGATCGGCGACCTCTTGGGTTTCACCCAGACGCCCCAGCGGAATGGTTTTAAGCATTTCCGCTTCGCGGGCCTCCGTGGAAGAATTTAATATGCGGGCCTCTAATTCAAATCGCCATCGGGTAAAATCGGTCTGGATGACACCCGGGCAGACGGCGTTAACCCGGATTCCGCTGCCGGCCAGTTCTTTGGCCATGACTTTTGTCAGCATGACGACGCCGGCTTTTGCAACCGCATAGGCGCCGTTAAACAGCGGCGGCACCTTTGCCGCCCGGGAGGCCACGTTGACGATGCTGCCGCCGTTTTTCATCATCAAGGGGACCATGGCCTTTGATACCCGGAAAACACCATGCAGGTTGACATCGATGGTTTTCAGCCAGGCGTCCTCATCATAGGTGTGAACCGCATTGGGGACCCCGAAAACAGTGCCGGCGTTATTGCAGAGAATATCAATGACGCCAAACTGATCCGTTATTGCGGCCGCCATTTGCGCAATGGTGTCATTGCGGGTGACATCCAGATCAACCGCCAAGGCTGAAATGTGATAAGTTTCCGCTAATTCAGCGGCAAGGGTTGCCGTATCAGCGGACGGACCGGTATCTGAAGGATTCTTTCCGGTCCCTTTGGCCGGCAGGTCGGCCAGAATCACGTTGGCGCCGCAATCAGCCAGTTTTTGAGCAATCGCAAACCCAATGCCGGTTTTTATGCCGGCGCCCGTCACCAGGGCAGTTTTGTTTTTCAAGCCAGGATACATGTCCATTTCTCCATCGAACCGTAACCAAAAGGTTTTGGGAATTATTCGGAACCGTCGATATAAACGCGCTTCACCCGTTTGGACACACCGCAGGTCAATTCATAGGGGATCGTTCCGATGATGTCGGCTATTTCGATAAGCGACAGGCTTCCCTGGGCTGACTCCCCCCAGATAACGGCCTCCTCGCCGGTTGTAATGGGGTCATCGCCCACATCCACCATAATGTGATCCATGGTAACCGTTCCCACCATGGGATAGCGCTTTCCCCGGATCAGAACTTCACCCTTATTGGTTAAGTCGCGGGGGATGCCGTCTGCATAGCCCAGCGGCAATACCGCTATACGGGTTCTTTTGGGGGTGATCCAGCGGCGGCCGTAGCTGACCGGATGGTTTGCCGGCAAATTGCGGATGTGCGCCACACCGGTTTTGAGGGTCATCACTGACCGGGGGACAATCCCGAGGGAAGTTTCCAGGGAAGGATAATGTCCATACATCAATATGCCGGGTCGGACAGCGTCAAAGCAGCTTTCCGGCAAATCCAGGATGGCGCCGCTGTTGGCCATGTGAATCATTGCCGGGCGGGTTTTCATGCTGTGGATGCGGTCAAGGAGGGTTTGAAACCGGGCCAGCTGAAGGTGAGCGTAAGCCTTGTCTTTTTCATCAGCGGTTGCAAAATGAGAATAGATCCCCTCCCAGCGGCAATGTTTAGAACAGGCAAGGGCATTGAAAAAATCAGCTTCCTGATCCGGCAACACGCCCAGCCGGCCCATGCCGGTGTCCACGTTTACATGCACCCAAGCCTGCTTTTTGGGTTTAGATCTTTCAATCCAGTGAATATCCGACGGTTCAAAAAGCGATAGACGAAAATCTGCTGTGATTGCCCGGCCGATATCATCGGGAAAGACCCGCCCGAATATTAAAATGGGCGCCTTTATGCCGCTGTCCCGCAGCTCCATGGCTTCTTCAAATTGGGCTACGGCGAAAAGTGTGAACCCTTCGGCAGCCAGACGCCGGGTAACGGCAACTGCGCCATGCCCGTAAGCATCGGCCTTGACCACGGGGATGATAGCGGCGGGGGCGATTTTTTGCCGGATTGCCCTGACGTTCAGGATCAGATTGTCCAGATTAATTTGAGCGCAGGTTTGAATGTTCATGGGCCGCCCTGGTTTAGAGGGTAAAGATCAAGAGACGTGAAAAGAAACGGCCTTATAGAGGCCTTTGAAAAAAGACCCCAAAGCGGTATTTTTTATATTTTGAAATACTTAAGGTGTCAACCCTTTTAACTTACGGGTTGTTTTCAGAAAGCCGCTGTTTTTTAAGTGCTGCCGTCAGGGCGGGGACGACCTCAAACAGGTCTCCCCGAAGCCCGAAGTCGCACTTGTTGAAAATGGGGGCATCCGAGTCGGTGTTGACGGCCACAATTACTTTGGAGCCCTTCATCCCGGCAAAATGTTGAATAGATCCGGATATGCCGCAGGCGATATACAGTTTGGGGCTCACGGTTTTACCGGTTTGCCCCACCTGCATGGAATGGGGCGCAAATCCGGAATCAACGGCCGCCCGGGAGGCGCCCACTGCAGCGCCCAGCTCTTTGGCACAGTCTTTCAGAAGTTTAAAATTTTCGGCAGCGCCGATGGGACGCCCGGCCGAGATGATAATTTCTGCTTCGGTCAAATCTATTTCATCGGCAGCCGTTTTGTTGATACTGCGAACCTCCAGGCGCCGGGTGTCCTCCAGCGCGATATGATAAGGGATATTTTCGGCAATCACCGGAAACATTTTCGGCGGTATCACATTGGGTCGCAGGCCGCAGATAAAGGGTGTTCCCCATAGTTTTAATTTGGCAAGAATTTTACCGCTGAATTGGGACTTGATGACCGTTCGGTCAGTAAAATCCACGCCGACACAGTCCAGGGCCAGGGGCGCATCCAATTGGGCTGCAATCCGCGCCAAAAGGTCGCGGCCGTCCGTGCTGCTGATTCCCAGGAGGGCGTCTATTTTCAGCGCGTTCATTGCGCCGATGATCGCCCGGGTTTTCAGTTCAGGGCTCCGGTGGACGTCGGCGCCGGCAACGGATATGGTTACAATCTTATTGATGCCGTAGGATTGTAAGATCTCTTGATGGTTTTCGACGCTGCCCGCAAACAGCAGGGCATAGAGCTCATTGGCGCCGTCCTGACAGGCGGCGGAAATGACGCCCAAGTTTGTTTGTTTTAATTGATTGAGAGCGGTTTCAATGGGAATGCCGATCTTCATAAGGGGTTACCTCTAAAGTATTTGTTCGTTGTTTTTCAACAAGTCAATCAGTTGCCGCGTCATTTCCTGAACCGACCCCTGGAGCATCACGGCCTGGCCCCGCTCAGCTTCCGGGAACAGCTCAAGCAGTTCCAGCTTGCCGGCGGCCGGGGCAAGCTTTAGTTCATTGATATCGATTTTTTTCAATTCTTTTGTTCTGGCCTTCATGATTTCAGGCAGTCGGGTATAGCGGGGCTCATTGAGCCCCTTGGTGGCGCCGATCACGCAGGGCAGCGTCAGATCGATGGCTTCTCGGATTCCGCTCCCGATCTCCCTTTCAACCGTAACGGTTTCGTTTTTCAGCAGAAAACGTACCACTTCATTCACAATGGGCATGTTGAAAGCGGCTGCCAGGCGATAGGGAATTTGCATCCCTTCACTGTCAACCGACTGTTTGCCGGTGAAAATCAGATCAGGGGAACCGTCCCGGGCGATAGCCTGATGCAGCGCCCGGCCGGTGGTGATACTGTCGATCTGCCGAATGTCGGCAATCACAAGAATGCCGCGGTCGGCACCCATGGCAAGGGCGGTGCGCACCATTGACTCGGCTGATTCCCGGCCGACGGTAACGATGACCACTTCCCCCTTTCCGGTTTGCGCTTTAACTTGAATGGCCTGTTCAACAGCAAATTCGTCAAACGGATTCATCACAAACTTGACCGTGTCATCGTATATCCGAGGACCCAAGAGTGTGATGCTGGCGGCCGTATCCGGAACCTGCTTGACACAAACATATATCTGCATTTTTTCTCCTTAAGGCTTTCATTCCGCGCTGATTGCGTAGGGCAATGTTAACACAAGGCAATCGAAACCCCGGCGGATCATCCCCGAATAAAGCGTGAAAAACTCAGGACCAGGCTTCGTGGGGCCGAACCGGATCTTCTTTTTCCCGGATGTGTTTGCTGTTTATGCTGCGCAAAAAGGGTTGACGTCATGAACAGACATCTTCAACCGCTAATTCGATGAGTTCCCGGGGGTCATCGCTGTCTTCAGGATAAAAGGCGGCCCCCACCGCTATCGGACCCCAATTCTTTTCCCGGGCAACTCGGCTTAGCCGCCCTTTAACAGCCTTTATCCCGAGCCTGGGGGTTTGCGGAAGGATAATATAGTAAGTCCTGAAAAAGTTGCCAAGCATGATGCTGTCGCAATAGCGCAGATGGCTTTCCACCATGTGATATGAAATGGTCCGGCCGGGCAAGGTCTTGCTTAATCCCTTGGGAACGGAATTGTCCACCTGAAGGACCAGTACGCCGAAATGGAAGCCGAACCGTTTTGATCGACTGATTTCCTTTTCGATGGCCTTGATTTCTTTCTTAAATTTTATTTTTTTGGTGCCATTACCAAACCAGAGCATTCATGCCTCTATTGGCCGGGGCCGGCTGTAAGGCCGCCGGCCTTCTTGTTTCAGCAAATTATGGTTGTTCGCAATAAACCCAGCGGTTGTATAAAGATCATGACAAGGTCCGGGGCATCCTCGACTTTTGGAACAACAGGGTAAAGATGCCCTCATTAGTAAATGAGGTCGGCTGATGGGTCAAGAGGAATTTACATATCATCAGCGCGGACGGCAGCAGCCACGTGCAAAATCAGCGATCAGCATTTAAGAAGCCCTTATCTCGACGGTTGAAAGGCACATTTAATTTGATTTTTTTATAATGGGGCCATATTATTAACCATGCTGAATAAAATTTAAGGAGAATTATTCAAAATTTTAAGATGAGCCGGATTGAAAAAAGATTATGTGTTTTGGCCTTTGTTTTTGTGATTGTTTATCTTGGTGCCGTTGCGCTTACGATTCATACCAGGTTCGAAAAAAAAGACGAAATTACCCGAATTGAATCGGCCGGCGCCGCCCCGGGCGAGGGTCATTTAATGCTGGCAGAGCTCTTTTTGCCCATGATGATTCTTTTTACCGTTACGGTCTGTTTTCTCATCGTCAAAAAGAAAAGGGAGAAAGCCAGAAAGCTATTGGATGTGCCGAAGAAGGCGCCTCAAGCCACTCCGGATATTTCATGAAAATTTCGGCGCACACTTTGTTACATGATGGTGTTCGTGTTTTTTACCGGACTTTTCGGGGCCAGGCTTGTTCTTTCTATGGCGGATCTCTGAAAAGGGGAAAAATATGTGGAACTTTCTTGACGCCATTCCATACTCGATACTAATTGTAGCGGCAATCCTGATGCTGCTGGCGCCTTTCAGCCCCATGCCGCACGTGGTCGAAAAATTCATCATGTTAAAAAACGGTGCACTGAACCGGCCCATCGATATTTTTGATCTTTTTTTTCATCTGGCGCCAAGTATTATATTGCTGCTAAAGATCCTGAAAGGTTTTTCAAAGTAAACCGTCAGCGGAGGACCGCAGCGTATGGTTCCAGAAGGTAAAGGCCCTTGTCAGGGGATAGCCCCAAAAGAGCTTAAAATGAGGTGAACCATCAGACAGCCAAACGCTCCGAATCGGATTACAATGGCTGCCGCGTTTTATTTACTCGTGCGTTGTAGATAACCGAGTCGAAGAATTAACCCCCGGCAGTTTGAGGAAAGGCGGAATTGCTGTATAGGTATTCCATTTTTTCCTTGTGGGCCAGCTCCTCACTGGCATTTTGAACAGGGTTGTTCGAAGTTTGCCTTCCGGGTGCAGGTGGGCCAGCTCGCTGTAAAATTTGTATGATTTCAGCTCTCGGTGAGAAGCCAGCAGGAAAATATTCGCACCGTCCATAACGGTTTCAATTGGGGGTTCTTCCAGATGCTCGGCAATGTTGTAATTAACCGCCGCCCGCATTGTTAAGGCATCCGTTCCCTGGCGGCCTTCCCGGTAGTTGACGAGAAAAGCTTTGTGTTTTTTTTCTTCGCCGGTAATCCATTCAAGGGTATCTTTGGTGATTTGGTCAAAGGGCTTATTGCTGAGTTCTCTGTAAAACGTAATGGCGTCTTCTTCTCGTTGGATAGCCAAGTCGATGACTTCAGAAATTTTTTTGTCTTCCATGCTCGCCTCCCATTATTTCAATTGAAAAGTGTGGGATGTTATCGCTGTTGTCAACATCACGTTCCGATTCAGTTGCCGGGCAATTCCGTTTCAACCGGCTTTCTATTCAGTCCTTGTCTGTAAAAGTTCATGCTGAATTTTCTTTTCCAGTATTAGGTATTCTTTGTTTAGTGTCAAGGAGCTTCCTTCCGTTCCGACGGCTGGGGGATAAAGCGCATTTCTTGACGGATACGGAACGGTTTCTTATATTTTAAAAAGAATTTGCCATAGAGGCATTAATAAAAGATTTTACCAAAAGTTTATTCAGGAAACAGGTCCGAACGTATTCAAACTCCTGAAAGGAGGTCGTTATGCAGGAAAACGCAAAAGCAATGGTTCTGGCAACTTTTGCTGCGGATTCACTGGCCCTGGGCGTTCATTGGATCTATGATACCGCCCTTTTGGATAAACAGCACGGTCGTGTGACGCATTTTCTGAAGCCGTCCGGGGAATCGTATCATCCCACCAAGGAGCGGGGCGAATTTACGCATTATGGGGATCAAGCCCTGAAGCTGCTGGACACACTTTCAGGGGGTTCGGGGTTTAACCTTGAAGATTTTGCCCAAAACTGGCAGGATTTTTTTAAAACCTATCAGGGGTATAAGGACCAGGCCACCCGCAAGACGCTGGAAAACTTCCAAAAGGGAAAAGGGCCGCGTGAATCCGGGTCACCGTCATCGGACCTGGGTGGGGCCGCCCGAATCAGCCCCCTGGTATATCTTTACCGGGACGACCTGGAAGGACTTGTTGCCGCTTCCCGGGCCCAAACGGCCATGACGCATAACCAGCCACAGGTTATCGACAGCGCCGAATTTTTTGCACGGGCAGCCTTTAAAGTGCTCCACAGAACCCCTCTGAAAACAGCCATAAAATCGGTTGTGGATGAAAGTTTTAATAAAGCTCCCTATAATCTGTGGGTATCCGAGGGGTTCGCAAGCGCAAACTTGGAAACGCGCGCAGCCATATCAGGGTTCGGACAAATGTGTGAGATTGGAGCGGCGTTTCCTGCCGTGATTCACCTCCTGGCCCGATACGAAGAAAACTTAGAAGAAGCATTGGTGGAAAATGTGATGGCCGGCGGTGATTCTGCTGCCAGGGGCATGGTTACCGGCATGATTCTGGGAGCCTATCTGGGGATGGCGGCGATTCCGGCAGATTGGCTTTCCGATTTAAAAAACCGTGAAACCATCATGCAGTGGCTGGACCGGATAGATTCAGAAGGGAAATAAAAGATTGTTCTCGGGTTTATTTTTGTCAACCAAAGGCTCCAGGTTTTGGCATCTATTTTTAGTGTTGCCGGGGATCGTCATTCTGCTTCTGGGGTTGATGCCGCTCCGGGCGATAGCCGCAGACAAGGACCGCATTATGGTGGATATTCAACATACGACCGTACGCCTGAAAGCGCATCTTACCGTACTGACCCGGACCATCGGGGAGCGTAGTGTCTACCGGCCTGAAAATCTAAAAAAGGCCGAAGATTATATCCGTTCGACATTTCGCGATATCGGCCTGGATCCCCGCAGCCAAACCTATCAGTATGAACAAATGGAGGTGGCCAATATTGAAGCCGAAGTTTCATTCGGCGACAGTCCCTCAAAGCGATATGTTGTAGGAGCGCATTATGATTCGGTTGCCGGAACGGTCGGGGCGGATGACAATGCCAGCGCTGTGGCAGTGCTCCTTGAAACTGCCCGGCAATTGGCGGCGCTGAAAACAGATCATTCCCCTGATATTGCAGTAAAATTTGTCGCATTCGCCCTGGAAGAGCCGCCGGTTTACGGCACACGCTTTATGGGAAGTCGGGTCTATGCCCGCAACGCCAAAAAAACCAAAGAAAAAATTGACGGTATGATCTGCCTGGAAATGGTCGGGTATACCTGCCAGCAGCCCGGCTGTCAGGACTACCCTTTTCCCCTGATGTATTTCGGCTATCCTGAAAAGGGAAATTTCATTGGAATTGTAGGAAATGTTAAATCCCGGCGATTTGCCCGGGGGCTGACACAGGCGTTTCTGAACAATCCGGAACTTCCCGTGGTCAAGCTGACGGTCCCTTTAAGCGGCTGGATACTGCCGTCTGTCAGACTCAGCGATCATGCATCCTTCTGGGATGAGGGGTTTAAGGCCGTGATGATTACCGATTCGGCATTTTACCGCAATCCTCACTATCACCTGTTATCGGATTCAATGGAAACCTTGGATTTTAACTTCATGGCTCGACTGGTACAAAGCCTGCTTCTTTTTTTCCAGTCCCATCGATAAGGGCTCCCTATTTTGATATTGTGATTTGCATGTGCGGCTTGGCAGTCTTATGTTAAAAGACAAAAATTGTACAAAAAAATGTTTATCAGCAGTTTTAGCGCAACTTTTTTTGATGGAGGCTCAATATGTATCGACGAGTTATGATCTTTCTAATTAGTGTCAGTCTTTTCTTTTCAACCGGCTGCTCCAGTACATATAAAGCAAAACCCCTGCCGTTCAAGACGCCGACATCCTTTAAAAACGTTGTTGAAGCCGCCGGCGCACAGGTGGCCGCCAAGGCATATGCCGACCCGGCCGAAGCCAAAGCGGCCTTTGGCTTTGATGTTCGCAGCGCGGGCATGCTTCCGGTTCAGGTGATATTCGACAACCAGGGAACCCATCCGCTGGAAATAAACGGCCAGCAGACTTTCCTGGAAGACAATGACGGCAATCTTTGGCCGATTTTAAACCGGGAAATGGCCTATGAGCGCGCCACTAAATACGCCCAGACCAAACAGATATTTTCAGAAGGCGCCCAAAAAGGGTTCCTGGGGGCAGCCGCAGGCGCCATCGTCGGCGCAGCCATCGGAATCGTGACAGGCGATAACGTGGCGGCTACTGCCGGAAAAGGTGCTGCCGTGGGCGGGGCCGCCGGTGCGGTTATCGGCGGGGCCGGCGGCTACGGATCCAACGATGCCCGCAGGAAAATAACAAACGATCTGCGCGACAAATCTCTACAAAATCAAGCGGTTGAACCAAAAGGTTTGGCCCATGGATTTATCTTTTTCCCCGGAGAGGCCCTTTCAGCCAAGCAGTTGCGGCTGCAACTGCTTGAAAAAGATACCGGTAAGGTCCATGTGCTGAATTTTAGCTTATAAGAAATGGAGGAAGTCAATGGCTTTTGAAACCAAAGAACAGGTATTGGAAAAGATCATAGCCCAGGAACGACCGGTTTGTCCGCATTGCAAAGAAGAAATGAAACTTTGGGAAGTCCCGCCGGTAGCCTTCAGCGACGGTCTCGGCTGGGGGACCCCGTATTTATATTTGTGTTTCAATGACGACTGTCCGCTTTATATCCAGGGATGGAAAAATATTCAAGAAAATTACGGTCATACCTCTTCATACCGCTGCATGTGTTATCCGGGTACGGACACGTTTGAATGCATGCCGGTCTTTAGTTCCATGGGGGGGACAGCTCAAATCATCGACGAGCAGGTTGTCGCCCAGCAGGAGGTTCTTAAGGAAGCCATTAAAAAGGGGTTTTCAGTTCTGGCCGAGACTTACGTCAAAAAGGACTGGTCTACGACACTGAGCCTGTTGATGGACCCGACCCAGCCGGTCCGGGTCCGGGTAAAGGCCGCCGAAATCGTCGGAGACATCGGCGAGCTGGATGCGATTGAACCCATCCGGAACCAAAAATTCGGCAATGATGTTCTTCAGACCAGAGTCAACGAGGCTGTTAAAAAGATACATGAAAGATATTTTACCCGGGAATGCCCGTTCTGCGCGGAAATCATCAAAAAACGGGCCGATATTTGCAAGCATTGCAGCCGGGAGGTTGCCGGTCAATAATGAAATTAGGGTTTTATTTCACCGCCGGATAAAGCCGGTATAAACTGAATAATATTTTTGAAAATCCCCGTGATCGATTCATGGGGATTTTTTTTACTGGACTGAGAAATTGCGTCTGACGTTCACGTTCATGCTGTCGTAGGAGCGAAAAATAAGTTTTTCCCGTTCCCGCCGACCAGGATCAAGGGGATGAAGACCAGAAGACTGCAGGGTTTCATGGGCCTGTGCCTTTGTGGGAATCATGTGCAATCCTTCGCCGATCTTTTTTCCGGTAACCGTATCGAGAATGATGGCGGTTTTTCCGTCGGAGACGATAGACAGGGGAATCTGATAGGTGTCGAGCAGCCGAGCAGCCGCTAAAATTTCCCGTTCCCGTGAACCCAGCGAGCCGGCGGCGCACTTGACAGCCATAAAGCGGACGCCGTCCACGGAAACCACCAGATCAATCTGGGAACGGTAGGGTTCGCCGCTGATGCCTATTTCGATATCAACATCCACCGCCACATCTTTTTTTTCATACCCCAGCGTGTTCACCAATATCCGCTCAAGGGCCTGACGATTCGATTCGGCGCCTATATCCGGCACCTGTTCGCCGGTCACAAAGTCGATAACCGTCGAGATAAATTTTTCTTTTTCCGTCATCTGATGTTCTCCTGGATACTGAATATACCAATTTCGGGGAGAATGTAAAAGGGGTCTTTTGGCTGCTGCGTAAAAAAAGCTGAAATGAAGCATAAACGCGAACGAATCGTTATGGGAACCTGAACGGCGCTAAAAAGCGTTGACAACCCAGACAAAAAAAAATACTGATCTATCTGACGCAAATCGTGTAGCGGCAAAGCTTGAAGAACCCTGCAGTCCCGGACGCCGCGGGACGGGGAATGCGCGCGCTGTTGCGGCTCAGAAAAAAGAATAGAATCTGAAAACCCGGAAGGATAAAAGGTCTATGACCACCACTTCGGCCGACGCGACGCTTCAAGTCATGGTGCTGGGCGCCGGCACCATGGGGCATGGCCTGGCGCTGCTGGCGGCCAAAGCCGGACAACCGGTGTTTCTGGTTGATTCCGAACCGGCGGAACTGGCAAAAGCCCAGGTCCTGATTCGATCCCAACTGGAATGGCTGCAGCAGGAAGATGAGCTGGGGTCTGAATCCCCGCAGCAGGTCTTAGATCGCATTAAGCCCTTACAGGATTTCAAGGAAGCCGCTGCCGCCTGCGACCTGATCCTGGAAGCCGTCAGCGAAGATGAGACGGTCAAAGCCGGACTATTTAAGCGTCTGGCCCCACGGATCGCTTCCCATTGCATCGTCGCCAGCAACACCTCTTATCTGGATGTTTTTTCCATCGCTCCCGAAGACATCCTGCCGCGTCTGGCCATCGCTCACTTTTACGCCCCGCCCTATCTGATCCCACTGGTGGAAGTGGTGGGGGGAGAAAAAACCGCAGCCGATGTGGTGCCCCGCCTGATGACGGTGCTCGGTGGGATGGGCCAGCGTCCGGTGACCATGCAGCGCTTCATTCCGGGTTACATCGTTAATCGCCTCCAGCGTGCCATAGGAAGGGAAATTTTCTACCTGCTGGACAATGGATATGCCGGACCTGAAGAAATCGATGAGGCGGTGCAGGCGTCTTTAGGCTTGCGGCTGTCGGTTCTGGGAGTGGTCCGGCGCTATGATTTTACCGGGCTGGACATATCGCTCAAGTTTCTCGAAAACCCTTCCATCCGTCCGGCCGACGAAGAGACAATCCCCCGGTCGTTGAAAGCCTGCGTCGATGCGGGGAACCTCGGGGTCAAGACAGGACAGGGCTTTTATCCCTATGGAGGCCGTTCAACCGCTGAAATTCTGCAGGAAAGGGATCGCAGGCTTCTGGCGCTGCGACGATTTATAGCGCGGGAAAAAATCGCCCTGAAATTTTGAGGGTTCTGCCTGGCGCCGCTGAAAATAAAAGAGATTTCAATGAAAGCATATTCCCGGGCCATGGTATTGACAGGTCCCCAAAAACTGGAGCTGCAGCGCTTTGGTCTGCCTGAGACCGGTGAAGACGACGGGCTGCTGGCGCTGGAATGTGTCGGGGTCTGCGGTTCCGATCCCGGGATATTTGAGGGCCGGCCTACCCGCGGGCCCCGCCCCTATCCGATCATTTTAGGCCATGAAATCGTGGGCCGGATCTACAAAATGGGAAAGGCCGCCCAGATTCGCCACGGGGTAGCAGAAGGCGACCGGGTGGTGCTGGAATACGCTTTCGGCTGCGGACAGTGCGGCCCCTGCCTGTCGGGCGGTTATACCCTGTGCGACAGAAATTACACTTACGGCTCCATGATAACCTGTCAAGACCCGCCGCACCTGTATGGCGGTTACAGTGATTTTGTCTACATCCATCCGCGGGCCATGGTGCACAAAATCGGAGAAGACATCTCAGCGGAAGTCGGGGTGTTGATCTGCGCGGTGATCGGAAACGGGATCCGCTGGCTGCGACAGATCGGCGGGGTTTCCATCGGCGACACCGTTGTGATTGTCGGCCCCGGTCTGCAGGGAATCGCGGCCACGGCCGTGGCAAAGGAGGCGGGCGCGGGATGTATCATCGTTGCGGGCCTGGCCCGGGACAGGGCTCGCCTTGAAACAGCCCGGCGGTTCGGGGCCGACCGGGTCATTGATATCGAAGAAACGGATCCCGTCAAAGTTGTCACGGAAATGACGGCCGGAAGGATGGCCGATGTGGCGATGGACGTATCCGGCAGCCCGGCCGGAGCCGACCTGGCCTTGTCCCTGGCCGGGAAACGGGCGACGGTGGTACTTCCCGGAATTTATAAAGACAGCCGGGTTCCGATCAACCTGAATCGGGCGGTGGTCAATGAAATCAGGATGCTGGGGGTTTTTTCCCACGATTTTCGCGCCGTGCGGCCCGCGATCCGGATGGTTCGTCAAAACAAATATCCCTTTGATGACCTGATATCTCATCGCTTTAAATTGGAAGACGCCGAACAGGCGCTGCGCCTGGTGGGTGGAAAAATACAGGGTGAGCCCCCCCTGAAGGTTCTGTTGTATCCTGAAACAGCATAAAGTGTTTCCAGTAAGCTTGCCTGCCTCAGAAACTTTTCTTTTCAGATTTTATTCTTTTGATGATAAGCCCTAAGGGATCGATTTTTTCACGCAGCAGACTAATTTCTGCGGCCGAAGGGGGCGGGACTTCGCGGCTGCGACGGGTCTCGATCTCAAAGCCAACCGCTGCCGCAACATCTGCGGGCGTGATTCCGGGGTAGTGGCCCGAGAGATACATCCGGCCGCTGCCGGAATCAAAGCGAAAGACGGCCTTGTCGGTGATCACCAGAGAATCTTGCGGAAGCGTGAGGCCGGCGCGAAATCGGTCCTGGGGGTTTTCAGGCCAGCCGGGGGAGGAAACATAATCGAGACGCCGGACAAACCGCCGGCGCTCCTGGACCATAAAGGTGATCACGCGGCCGGCGTAGGCGGCCGCATCCGAGGCGCCGCCGGCCCCTGGAAAGCGCATTCTGGGACGATGATAGTCACCCAGGCAGGTTGAATTCAGGTTCCCAAAGGGATCGATCTGGGCGGCGCCCAGGATGGCCACCGTGCGGGGTCCGGTACGGGGATTCTGGAGGAGGGCAAAACTTTCCGCCAGGCCGGCATTGATCGTGGTGCCGACCATGACCCGCGGATCTCCCACCGAAAGCGGCAGTTCGCGGAGCTCGCAGTCAATGCCGCCGGTCTCAAAAAAAATGATGCTCCGGGGCGCACTGATGTGTTTGGCAGCCATTGCCGCAACCATGGAGATGCCGGTGCCGCAAAAGACAATATCGTCATCGTGAATTTCTCTGGCCGCCATTAGGGCCATCATTTCCTGGGAAGTATATTCCATCAATTGGGACATATCTTTGGCAACCTCTCAGGCTTGATGGTCTAAATCTCGAGTGCTGCGGGGCCGGTACCCCAGATCGGGGTCCGCCCGGAGCGTTTGGAGCGCCTTCTCGCCGATTTGTACAAGATAGTCTGCATGGGTCTCGGTTTCAAAGACATAGGTATCTAAATAATCCTGAAAAGCACGGTCGTCGGCAGCCAACTTTCCATATAACAGGAGATGGTCGTCGTCATAGTCATAATAATTGTTGCAGGCGGTGGGGTGGGCGCCGTAGGGGAGGGGTACGACCGCGTCCACGATAAAAAAGGGAATCCGGTTGCGATCCGGGTCTTTGCGGATCTCCTCTCTGGAAACCAGTTCTTCGCACGAAACGATCACGTGCCGGGCGGCTTTGGCCTGTTCCACGTCCGCGAAGGTCAGGCCTTCTATGCGGCAGGTGCCTTCGGAATCGGCTTTCTGAACGTGGAGCAGCGTAACGTCCGGCTGGATGGCGGGTACTGCAACCAGCTCCCGTTCTTTTCCGGGAGGATCAAACGGGTTTTTAAGCACGGCCAGCTTTTTGTCCGGCAGGCGGGGATTCTGAGACCGGAAGGTTTCGTCAAAGCCCCATTTCTCTATAACGTCCGTCTGGGCGACGCCCTTTAAGGGAAGGAAGGGAAGCCCCATGGCGCCGGCTAAAAAGCGCAGGACCATCTGGTAGTTGGTGTAGTCTTCAAAGCGGACAAGGCCCTGTTCAATGGCTTTGCGGAAACGGATGCCGCCTGAAGGCGAAAACCGGGCCGTTCCGCCGTAGGCAAACTCCATGGCAGCAACGCATCCGGCCCCGATCAAAAGATCGAAGGCCTGGCCGTGGGAATGGACATACACGTGCAGGTTTCGGAGCTTTTGCCGGATAATCTCATGGACGAGCCCCATGGGATTTCTGACAATGGTAAAACCGCCGATTGAAATATGAGCCCCATCCTGGACATAACGTTGAACCGCTTCCCGGGGACTCATGACTTTGTTTCTCATGGAAAGATCGCCGATCCGCTTAGAAGTCGATGACGATATCAGGCCTGTTTTTTTATTCCGAGGATATCGCGGGCCTCGTCCGGTGTCGCCACGTCTCTTTGGAAACGATGCGCCAGCTCCGCCGCCATTTCCACGAACTGGGCGTTGCTTTTGGCCGGTTCACCCTTTCTGATATAGAGGTTGTCCTCGAAGCCGACCCGGACATGGCCTCCCAGAATCAGAGACATGCCGATCATAGCAAGCTGCGATTTCCCCACCCCAAGGACTGACCATTCGACGCCGGGTGGCAGTTTGCTTTTCATGAAAAGGAGGTTTTCCGGGGTTGCTTCGATTCCCCATCCGACCCCCATGCAGAGCTGAAAATAAGGCGGCAGCGCGAATGCATCCTTTTCAATAAACGCCAACGCCTGATAGATGTGCCCAATATCAAACACTTCAATTTCAGGCTTGACGCCTGCTTCCCGCATTTTTTTTGCAGCGGCCTGTCCCCATTCAGGCGTATTGATGAACGCCCTGTCGTGAAAGTTCATCGAACCGATATCCAGCGAACACATATCGGGTTTCAACGACAGCGGCTGCAGGCGCTGGGCGATGAGATCATCGCCCTGTATATTGAAGCCGCTGGTGGTCAGATTGATGATCAGGTTGCACTCCTGCCGGATGCGCTCGACGACTTCCCTGAAGAGGTCGAGCCTGAATGCCGGACGGCCGGTTTCGGGTTCTCTGACGTGGATGTGCACAATCGCTGCGCCGGCGCGGCAGCAGTCCACAGCTGCGGTCGCTATCTCCGCAGGTGAATAGGGAACGGCCGGGTTCATTTCCTTAGTGGGAAAGGAACCGGTCACGGCCGCTGTGATGATGACTTTTTTCATGGGTTTTGCTGCTCCCTAAAACAAAAGATTAGCGTAAATTTGGGATAAGATTCCGAACTCAAAGCTTGAAATCCATTTTAAGCGGCCGGTGCGTAAAGGCCCTGGCATCCTTTCCGGAATAGTCCGTTACCACATTGCCGTTGCCGATCAGACGCCACTTGTATATCACCAGTCCTTCCAAGCCCACGGGGCCGCGTGCATGAATTTTGTTGGTGCTGATACCCACTTCGGCGCCCAATCCGAATCGAAAGCCGTCGTTGAAGCGGCTGCTGCAGTTCATAAATACACAGGCTGAATCCACGTAATCCATGAACCGCCCCCCTCTCACCTTGTCGGCGGTTACAATCACGTCGGTGTGGCGAGAGCCGTAACGATTGATATGATCAACGGCATCCGCCAGGGAATCCACAACCCGGATGGAGAGGATAAAATCCAGATATTCGGTGCACCAGTCTTTTTCGGTGGCGGGCAGGACATCAATCAATCGGGCGGTCCGTTCACACCCCCGCAGTTCAACCCCTTTTTTTGTGAGGGCCGCTTTGAGCTTCGGCAGGATGTTCCCGGCAATATCTTTATGCACCAGCAGGGTTTCCGCTGCATTGCACACGGCCACATACTGGGTCTTGCTGTCAACCGTTATCCTTACCGCCATGTCGATATCCGCCGTCTTGTCGATATACACGTGACAGATCCCGTCGGCATGACCCAGAACGGGTATGTTGGTGTTATCCATGATATGTCGGACGAACTCGTTGCTGCCCCGGGGAATGATCAGGTCGATATGCGCATCCATTGCCAGCATCTCGGTGACATCCGACCGGGCTTCCAGCAGGGTCAGCCAGCCGGCCGGAATGCCGGCCGCCGTGGTTGCTTTGTTGATGATGTCCGCCAGAATTCGATTGGTGCCGGCGGCTTCGCTGCCGCCTTTCATCAGGACGGCATTGCCGCTTTTAAGGCACAGCGATGATATCTGCACCAAAGCATCCGGCCGGGATTCAAAGACGATACCCATCACCCCGATGGGGCAGCTCACCTTGAAAAGCTCCAGGCCCTTGTCCAACTCCATGGCGCTTAGCGTAAGGCCCACCGGATCGGCAAGGCCGATCAGGCTGTTGAGACCCTCCACAGCTTCATGTATTTTACCTTCATCAAAGTTGAGGCGTTTGAGCAGCGGCGCAGCCAGGTTTTCCTTTTCCGCTTTATTTAAATCGGCTGCGTTGGCCGAAGCAATGTCTGCTTTGTTTTGTTCCAGCGCGCGCGCTATATTTTCAAGGGCCGTGTTTTTTGTTTCACTGCCGACTGCGGCAAGCTGAAGGGATGCCGCTTTGGCTTTTTTCGCTAGTTGTTTGATATCCATAAAAATTCCTTTGATGAAATATAATCATCCCATTTTAAAATCTGAAACGCTCCATTTAGGATATATTTATCGGAAAGGCATAGGTAATGTCAAATTCTATTCGCACTTTCTTTTTCCTGATTTACTAAGGAAATCAGAATGAAATAGACATAATGAACACGCCGGCGATAACCGTATTTCAGATCGGGCCGACGTCTAAATAATTCAGGGGTCGGGGAGTTTCGTTACAAGCGCCTATGGGGAAAGCCCTTGTCACTTCAGCGTTTGTCGACGGTCAGCCCGGAGAAAGCCCCCGTGGGAGCCGTAACCAAAGGTGACTGTGCTCCGTACACGCCCCCCAGCCTTTGCGCTGAGCGGTAACAGGCAGAGACGATCATCGTCGCCGTGGGAATCAACCTTTTGGGGCTGGTTCAATGGAACTTGAGCGGGATCGCTGCCGTGCGGTCATGCCTCAATAAGATGGTTATGCATCCCACGGGGGCTGTCTCCGGGCTGACAGGACAACGTTTGAAAAACTCCCCGACCCCTCAAATAATTATGCAACCAATAGGAAGGCAATCATCACTTGGCTCTATGGGATAATCAGGGATGACCCGGTCATCTGTTCCGGTTTGTCGATACCGATGATTTCAAGAATCGTAGGTGCGATATCTCCCAGCTTTCCTTCTTTCAAGCGCACATTTTTTCGGGTATCATCAACCAGGATAAAGGGAACGGGGTTAAGGGTATGGGCGGTGTGGGGGTTGCCGTTGGGTTCCCTCATCATTTCGGCATTGCCGTGATCGGCTGCAATTAAAACAACACCTCCCCGGGCTTTAACCGTATCGACGATTTCACGGACGCAGCGGTCAACGGTTTGGCATGCGGAGATGGCCGCTTCCAGCACGCCGGTATGCCCCACCATGTCCATGTTGGCAAAATTAAGAACGATCAAACGATATTTGTCCGATTGAACTCTGGAAATCACTTCTGCGCTCACCTTCAGCGCGCTCATTTCCGGCTTGAGATCATACGTCGGGATATCCCGGGGTGAGGGGACCATACAGCGGTCTTCAAGGGGAAACGGCTTTTCTTCGCCCCCGTTGAAAAAATAGGTAACGTGGGCGTATTTTTCCGTTTCAGCGATTCGAAGCTGTTCCAGTCCAGCCTGGCTGATCACCTCGCCCAAAATTTTATCCCGGTGAACCGGACCGAATGCAACGGGAAATGTGAACGTTTCATCATATTGGGTCATGGTGACATATTTGGACAATTTTATCGGCGGGGTTCGTTTAAATCCATTAAAATCGGGATCATTAAAGGCCCGGGTGATCTGGCGCGCCCGGTCGGCCCTGAAATTAAAAAAAATGATGCTGTCGCCGTCCTTTATGGTTCCCGCCGCTTTGCCGGCATCTGCAGTGATGACGATGGGCTTTACAAACTCATCGGTTTCACCGCGGGTATAGGCATTTTTAACCGCCATCACCGGATCCGGCTCTTTTATGCCTTCCCCGGCGGCATACAGCCGGTAAGCCTTTTGGGTTCGGTCCCAGCGGTTGTCGCGGTCCATGGCGAAATAGCGGCCGCAGATGGTGGCGATGGCGCCGTGGTGATGGGCCTGAAGGTGATCCTGGATTTTTTTGACATAGGCAGCCCCGCTGTCCGGTGGGGTGTCGCGGCCGTCCAGAATCGCATGAACAAAGACCTTGCCGACGCCTTTTTGCCGGGTCATGTCCAGTAAGGCCAGCAGATGGCTCAGCTGGCTGTGAACCCCGCCGTCGGAGACCAGCCCCATCAGGTGCAGTGCCGCGCCATGGTCCACAACATCATTGATCAGTTCGACAAGCGCCTCGTTTTTAAAAAAGCTGCCGTCGCGAATAGCCGTGTCGATTCTGAGAATATCCTGATAAATAATTCTGCCGGCCCCGATATTGAGGTGCCCCACTTCGGAATTTCCCATAATTCCCTGGGGCAGGCCGACTGCTTCGCCGGAGCAGAGCAACTGCGTGTGGGGGTATTCCTGCATCAGTTTGTTCAGGTTCGGCGTTCCGGCCAGATATACGGCATTGCCGTCATGGGACGGGTTAATACCCCACCCGTCCAGGATCATCAACATACAGCAGTTATTGGATTTCATAATGTTTCTCCCGGCGCCCCCAGGGGCTTTTCGTTTTTAAAAAGGGTGTCGATATTGATCCGCTGGGCGTCGATCCAAAGGCTCTCAAGGTCATAAAAATCACGCAGCGGTTCATAAAAAACGTGCAGGATCACATGACCGTAATCCAGCAGGACCCAGTGCCCTTCTTTTTTACCTTCGACACTCAGCGGCCGGATGCCTTTGCTTTTAAGGTCCATTTGAATAAAATCGGCAATGGCGGACACCTGCCGGTTGGAACGGCCGCTGCAGATGATGAGAAAGTCGCCTACCGAAGAAAGCCCGCGCACATCCAGCAGGACCAGATTCGCGGCTTTTCGTCCCAGCGCTGCCCGAACATAGGGTGTCAAAGATAGATCCAGGTCGTCGGTCATACATACAGTCCTTTGGTTTTGATATACGTGTCCACAACCGGCGGCACCTGCCGGTCAATGGGCAGGCCGGTTTTGATAGAGCGGCGAATCCGGGTTGAGGAAATATCCGTCAGATTGATGTCCATCAGAAAAAGGGACGGGTTGTCAGGATGGTCGTAACACGACCTTTCAGGGGAGAAGCGATATCGGTCTGAAATTTGCCGAGACAGATATTCCTCGAGTATTTTCCAACCCCGGGGGCTTTGGCTAAACGCTTTACAGGGGCGCGACATCACAATAAATGAAATTAACTTTAAAAGGTTAAGATAAGATTTCCAGGTGTGGAGTTCCAGAAAGGCGTCAAACCCCATAATCAGATAAAGATCGATCTCCTCCGGCAGGTTCGATTTGTAATACCGGACCGTGTCAATGGTAAAAGAGGGCCCCGGACGGGAGACTTCCACATCTGAAGCGCTAAAGAGGGGGTAATCGGCGATTGCCAGGCGGATCATCGCCAGGCGATCATCGGCCCCGGCCAGCACCTCCGGCTCTTTGTGCGGCGGAGTGGCGGACGGTATGAAATAAATATGGTCCAGGGGAAATTTTTTGCACACTTCATCAGCCGCCAAAAGGTGCCCGATGTGGAGGGGGTTAAATGTACCGCCAAACAGCCCGATTCGTTTCAAAAAACCTCGCTTGCCGAAGGGGATGGTTTTATGGTTCGTAATCTCAAGCCGCTGTAATCACAAGGTTGTCACGGTGAATGATTTCATCATAGGGTTTGTAGCCCAGCCGTTCCCTGATCTGGCCGGACTTGCAGCCCATTATTTTTAGGATATCGCCGGCGCTGTAATTAACGAGGCCGACCCCGATGATTTCCTGATCGGGTTTGGCCAATTCCACTGCCGCACCGACATCAAAGTCACCCGCTACGGCTGTAATGCCGCTTGGCAGCAAGCTCTTGCCCCTGGTCAGGACGGCTGCAGCGGCGCCGGCGTCCAGTTGAATAAGGCCTTTGGGCTTCAACGCAAAACCGATCCAGCATTTGCGGCTGGCCAGTTTTTCAGTTTTAGGGATAAAATAAGTGCCGAAATCTTTGCCTGCGAATAATTTTGTCAGAATATGGGGTGTGCTGCCATTGGCAATGAGCATGGGGATCCCGACGGCCGTCAGCTTTTTGGCGGCTTTGATTTTACTTAGCATGCCGCCGAAATTTAAAGCCCCGGGGATGTCGTTGGCCAGCTTTTCAATGTCTTTACCGATGGTGGAAACCAGGGGGATCAGCTCGGCATTGCTTTCCGTGCGGGGGTCCCTGTCATACAAGCCATCCGTAACGGTAAGGTTGACGAGAATATCCGCGTCCATGAGCAGGGCGATCATGGCGGCAAGGTTGTCGTTGTCGCCGAACTGGATTTCCGCAATGGAAACCGTATCGTTTTCATTGATAATCGGAACGACCTGCCAGGACAGCAATGTATAAAGCGTGTTGCGGGCGTTCAGGTATCGTTTGCGGTTGCTGAGATCATCACTGGTCAAAAGGATTTGGGCTACTTTTTTCCCAAAACGGCCAAAGGCTTTTTCATATTCCATGATGAGACCGGCTTGTCCCACGGCGGCGGCAGCCTGCCGCTTGGGAAGTTCATCCGGCCGCTTCGGAAGGGAAACTTTTTTGACGCCGGAGGCCATGGCGCCGGATGTGACCAGCAGAACTTCCTTGCCCTGGTCAATCAGATTGCAGATTTGACGGCTGATGGAGCGAATCGCCGCTGTGTTTAACCCGTCGGTCCGGGTGAGCACGCCGCTGCCCACCTTGACGATAATCCGCCGGGCTTGATGAAATAGCGTTTTACGGTCGTTAGCCATGGCGCCGGTCCAACAGTTGAAAAAGTTGCATCTTTAATTTGTTCAGGCCTTCCCCGGTCGCTGCTGAAATAAGCAAAACGTTTTGCCCTTTAAGCGCGTTTAAAAACGTTTGGCAAAGTGCTTGGGTTCCGGGCAGGTCGATTTTATTTAACACCAAAAGCTGGGGTTTTTCAACAAGGTCCTTGTTATATTGGGCAAGTTCCCTGTTAATGGTATGGTATCCCTGCAGCGGATCGGACGGATCGATGCCGGAAGCATCGATGAGATGAACCAGGATGCGGGTCCGTTCGATATGTCTGAGAAAGCGGGTGCCGAGCCCGGCACCGGAATGGGCCCCTTCGATTAATCCCGGAATGTCGGCAACGACAAACGGTTCTCTACGACCGGCATTAACGACACCGAGGGTGGGTGTCAGGGTCGTAAAAGGATACGCCCCTATCTTGGGTTTGGCTGATGTAATGGCGCTGACCAAGGTGGATTTGCCGGCGTTGGGCAGGCCGATAATGCCCACATCGGCCAGCAGCTTGAGTTCCACTTTAAGGGTAAGGGCCTGGCCGGGTTCGCCCGGCTGGGCATGACGGGGTGTACGATTTGTGGAAGATTTAAAACGCAGGTTGCCCCGGCCGCCGCGCCCTCCCTGGGCGACCACAAAAGTTTCGTCCGGTTCTACAAAATCTTTTATGACCTGGCCGGTAGCGGTATCGCTGACAATGCTTCCCGGGGGGACTTCAATGATAAGGTCGGGGCCGTTTTTCCCGGTTTTTTGGCTGCCCTGTCCGCCGTCACCGTTTTTGGCCTTGAAGGATCTTTTAAATTGAAAATGATAAAGGGTGCGTTTGCCGGGGGAAGCCTTTAAAATAACAGACCCGCCGTCACCGCCGTCGCCGCCGTCCGGTCCGCCGCGGGGGATAAACCGTTCGCGCCTGAAACTGACGCATCCACGACCACCGTTTCCGGCTTGAACGGTGATAATTACTTCATCAATGAATTTCACTCTGCATAGACGCTTACTTTTTTACGTGAACGGCCCTCCCGTTCGTAGGCAACGACACCGTCGATTTTGGCAAAGATGGTAAAATCCTTACCGATACCCACATTGTTTCCGGGATGAATCCGGGTGCCTATCTGCCGGACCAGTATGCTGCCGGCCGTTACTTTGTTGCCGCCGTATCGTTTAACGCCGCGTCGCTGGCCGTTGCTGTCGCGGCCGTTTCTAGAACTGCCGCCTGCTTTTTTATGTGCCATGAGAAGCTCCTTAAAATCCTAATAGCTTGAAATAATCGTTTCAAAAAATTTCAGTCTGGCTTATCCCCTGAAAAGGGTCACCTGTTATTTGAAAATACACCACATCCGGCGCCATATTCACAGGCTGAAATTTTATATTAAAATACTTACGCCACAAACCGTTATGCCGAGATACTGTCGATTTTTATGGCCGTGAAAGGCTGGCGATGGCCTTGTTTGCGTCGATAGTTCTTGCGGCGTTTATATTTGAATACCAGTATTTTTTTTGCTTTGTCCTGCTCCACAATATGGCCGCTGACCGATATGCCGTCAATCAGGGGGGTGCCGACACGGACTTTTTCTCCGTCGGAAAACATCAGGACCTTGTCAAAAGAGACCGAGGCCCCTACGTCACCGGATATCTTTTCTATTCTTAAGACATCCCCTTCTTCAACTTTATATTGTTTGCCGCCGGTAGATAATACAGCGTACATCGTTATGTACCCCCTTCAATTTTTATACCGGTCAGGAAAAAGGCTATTGGTTGACATTCGCCTGAAACCCCTGACCCACTTATGCCCTTAAAAATGGTAAATTTTACTTAATAAATAATTTTTGTCAAGCAAAAATTGTTAAGATTTTTAGATAAACTCCCAATTGGTTGGGGGAAAGGAAAAAAACTTGATTTTTTATTGAATATATGGACATATGAGCAAACGTTCATATATTACCTGTGAGGTACAAGATGGATCGATGCGAGGAGAAAGCGATTCACGTGGAAAAAGTGAAAAAGGTTGTCAGCCGCCTGCCGGAACAAGACACGCTTCAGGGCGTGGCAGATATATTCAAGGCCTTAAGCGATTCCGGCCGTGTCAAGATTGTCCTTGCCCTTGCCCTGGAAGAGTTGTGTGTCTGCGATCTTGCCGCGGTTTGCAACCTGTCTGATTCGGCAGTTTCTCATCAGCTCAGGATTTTAAGAAATTTGAAGATTGTTCGCAACCGCCGGGAAGGTAAAATCATGTTCTACCGGCTGGATGACCAGCATGTCAGCGCTCTGCTGCATCAATCTCTGGAACATGTCGTCGAATAAAGCGTTTGGGAGTCAAACATGCAGATAATTTTAGAAATACTGGCTGCGGCCTGGCATGTATTTCAACAGTCCGCCATTTACATGCTGTTCGGGTTTTTTATCGCCGGCATCTTGTATGCTTTTGTAAAAACGGAGAAAATCGCCAGGTACCTCGGAAAGGGCGACGCGCAGTCGGTGATGCTGGCGGCGCTGGTCGGGATTCCGCTGCCGCTGTGTTCCTGCGGAGTTGTTCCGGCTGCGGCCGCATTAAAGAAACAGGGGGCCAGCAAAGGGGCCACCCTGTCATTTTTGATTTCAACGCCCGAAACCGGAGTGGATTCCATTCCGATCACCTATGCGCTGCTGGACCCGGTGATGACGGTAATCCGTCCGATATCGGCGTTTATTACCGCTTCGGCGGCCGGCATTTTTGAAAATTTTTACGGCAAAAAAGAAGTCTCCACCAGCGTAGACCAAAAACTGCCGGCTGCCGGGAGCTGTTGCTGCCATAGCCGACCGGAACCGGAGACTGTGTTAAGGGAAAAAGAATCTTTTCACGATAAAATGGCGGCAGGGCTCAAATATGCGTTTGGAGAGCTGATGGGTGATATCGGTCCCTGGTTTATTCTCGGCGTATTCCTGGCCAGCCTGATATCCTATCTGATTCCCGAGCGTTTCGCGGACGCCTATCTGGGCAATCCCTTTATAGCCATGCCCTTGATGTTGATTGTCGGGATTCCCATGTATGTCTGCGCCACTTCTTCAACGCCGATTGCGGCCGCCTTTATTCTGAAAGGGCTGAGCCCCGGCGCCGCCCTGGTGTTTTTACTGGCCGGGCCGGCAACAAATATGGCGTCCTTGAGCATGGTCTCTAAGCTCATGGGAAAAAGATCCCTTGTCATCTATCTGGGGGCGATTTCATCTTGTTCGTTAGTGCTTGGTTTTTTGACGGATCTGGTGTATTCAAAATTAGGCATTTCAGCCCGGGCAGTAGCGGGCAAGGCGGCCGAAATATTTCCTGTATCCGTTGAATTTACGGCCGCCATTGTGCTGGCAGGTCTGATCGGATACAGTGTTTTAAAAGGATTTAGAAAAAGCGAGCCTTGTGCTTGCAGCAGCGCAGCTACCTGAGTAGGTCCCGGAGACAGTCGGACGGATTTTTTAAACATATAAACTGGGTAAGGTGTTGAATGGATGTAAAAATTGTATCCCTTGCAGTCAGCAGAAAAAAAGGGACCCGTAAAACAATCGTAGATGAAGCAAAACTGGTAAAAGAACACGGCCTTGAAGGCGATGCCCATGCCGGCGCGTGGCATCGGCAGGTGAGCCTGCTGTCGTCCGAAAGCATCGAAGCGTCCCGCAGCAGCGGGCTGGATGTGACCTTCGGCGATTTTGCCGAAAACATCGCCACCACCGGCGCCGACTGGAAAGCGATACCCGTGGGGACCCGGGTCCGGCTGGGGGACACAGCCTTGATTGAAATCACCCAGATCGGCAAGGAATGCACCAACCGCTGCGCGATTTATTATCAGGCCGGCGACTGCATCATGCCCCGGGAAGGGGTCTTTGCCAGGGTGCTCGAAGGCGGCGTGATCCGCTGCGGTGATGCGGTGGAAATATTATCCTGAGGAGATACTGGTGAGCGCCTTATCGAACAAGTCGATCGTACACTGGGACAAAGGCTCCCGTATCGCTAAAAAACATGATCTTTTGCGGGAAGAACCGCTGTCGATCCGGATCCAGGGGAATCCCTATGCGGTGGTCATGCGGACACCCGGCAATGAAATTCAGCATGTGGCCGGATTTTGCCTGGCGGAAGGGATTGTTGAGTCCCCTGAAGATTTTGTCGGCATCGCTTTCTGCGACGGGGAGGATACCAACGTTGTCACCGTGACCCTGAAGGAAACGCGCCGAAAGACCATACCCGAAATTCTCGAACGCCGCGGCTATATCAGCCAGACGAGCTGCGGCTTGTGCGGCAAAGAAATCGTTGAAGATCTTTACCAGACCATCCGCCCCATAACCGATAACGCCCCTTTAGACATTCAAAAGGCAGTGGATTGCCTGGAGAATATTTCCGCCCTTCAACACCTGCGCAAAAAAACACGGGCCGCCCATGCGGCTGTTTTATATGATTCAAACTACAAACTGCTGGCCGCAGCCGAGGATGTCGGACGTCATAATGCCCTGGACAAGGTGGTGGGCACGCTGTTTATGGATCACAAACTCAAAGACGCCGCCTTTCTGACGCTCTCTTCCCGCATCAGCTATGAACTGGTCCAGAAAAGCGCCCGGGCCCGCATCCCCATCATCCTGGCCATCTCCCGCCCCACCTCCCTTGCCGTTGAACTGGCCTCCAAGCTGAACATGACCCTGGCAAGTCCGGGCGATGATTCCGGACTCCTGATATTTTGCGGTGAAGAGCGCTTGAAATAAGTGATATACAGGGTTATATTCGAACCCCTGATTTTAGGCCATAATTAGCGGCAATAAAAACTTCCTTATGGGGGCAATACGAATTTATAGCTGACAAAGGATCTTTTTTATTTTGAACAATAAGCAGCGACAATACCCCATATTACAGACCCATCAAAGAAGTACCAAAACGTTCGGGATAACGCTTTTAATCGCATTTGCGTTCTGGGGCTGCTATCCAAAGGCTGTGGGATCTCCGGGCACTGACGGAAAGCAGCTGACCTGGGCCGCGATGAATCGCGAGCAGCGCATGGCGCATATGAGAAAAGAAGTTCTGCCGCGGGCGGGAGACGTGTTTCGCGCTTGGCGCCCCGCACGCTTTGCCGGTGTGGACTGCACCCTGTGTCACGGCCAGGGGGCGGAGAGGGGTGATTTTGATATGCCCACGACCCACCTTCCCCGGCTCAGCGGGGAACTGCTCCTGGGGCCTGAGTTTGAAAAGCATCCGGATACCACCCGGCTTAAGCTGAATCGCCTGGTGCCGGAGATGGCTGAGGCCCTTGGCCTGAAGACTTTCAGTATCATCACCCGCACCGGATTCGGCTGCTATTCATGTCACTTGGGACCGAGGGGGCCAGTGTTCGGGAACTAGAACCCATCTGACATTGGGGGTCCGGGTCATCTGCCGCTTCAAAAAAGGACTTGCTCATTCCGCCAAAGGCGGAGCCCTCGAACCCCATCCATATTTTGAGATGGGTTCATGTGTATTTTTCGGCAATTTAAAAAGACTGTGCTACCGTTATGATATCCAGGCCGTGATACGGGCAGTAAAAAAAAGGGCTTATCCTCTAAAGGAGAAGCCCTATTGTGTTTTATTTAATGAAAAAGATCAGGCGGCTATTTCCTCCTTGATGGACACGGCGATTTTAAACAGGGCGGTCAGGACCAGAAAACCAGTGGCGTACACCCCCAGGGTGATGATGATTTCAGGGATGGTGGGCACGTATTCATTCACATGGTGCAGCGGCGAGGGCACAAACCCGCCGGAAATCATGCCGAGCCCCTTGTCGATCCAGGTGCCGGCGAAAACCGCCAGGCAGGCCACTGCAAGGACGGATTCATTCTGGCGGGTTATCGGATTGACCAGCAGGATAATGGCCAGCAGCATCAGGCCGACAGAGGTCCACATCCAGGGCACCAGGACGCCGTGGCCGTGGAGGCCGAAAAAGAGATATTTCATATGGTCCATGTGTTCCGGGATCTGGCTGTAAAAAACGACAAAGACCTCGCACACTAAAAAGAAAACGTTCATGAGGATGCCGTAAGTAACGATTTTGGCAAGGGACTGAATCTGTTCTTTGCCCGGGTCGAACTTTGTGAGCTTGCGGATCAGCAGGCACAGCAGGATCAGAAAAGCCGGGCCGGCGGCAAAGGCCGAGGCCAGAAAGCGCGGCGCCAGGATGGCAGTGAGCCAGAAGCCTCTGCCGGGAAGGCCGCAGTACAGAAAAGCGGTGACGGTGTGAATGCTCACGGCCCAGGGGATCGACAAATAAATCAGGGGCTTTACCCAGGCGGGCGGAGCGATCCCGTTGCGTTCGGCCTCCAGCACCTTCCAGCCCACGATGATGTTCAGAAACAGGTAGCCGTTTAACACGATCATGTCCCAGAAAAGAACCGAGTTGGGCGTCGGGTACAGGATGACATTGACGACCCGCATGGGCTGGCCAAGGTCCACAAAAATAAACAGGATGCACATGGTGACTGACGCCACCGCCAGAAATTCACCTAGAATGGTAATCCGGCCGAACGCCTTGTAATCGTGCAGATAATACGGCAGAACCACCATAACGGCCGAGGCGGCGACCCCGACCAGAAAGGTGAACTGGGCAATATAAAATCCCCAGGAAACATCCCGGCTCATGCCGGTGATCCCCAGGCCGAAATTAAACTGCCACAGATAAAAGACGAACCCCCCGCCGATAACACCCAGCAGCAGGGTCATCCATCCGTAATATTTTTTGCTTCCTTTTAGCGCTAATTCAAGCATAACCACCTCATACGATGTAGTAAACCGACGGTGAAGTACCCAGTGAAAGTTTACGTCGAATGGTATAATTGGTACTGACAAGTTTTCGGACATCTGAATCGGGATCGGCAAGGTCTCCGAAAATAATGGCGCCGTTGGCAGCCTCCACACAGGCCGGGAGTTGTCCGACGGCCAGCCTTTCGGCACAGAAATTACATTTTTCCACAACCCCTTTCGTGCGTCTCGGGAATTTGAGATTGATCTTTTCTTCTTTTATAAACGGGCGGGGGTCCCTGAAATTAAAACTGCGGGCGCCATAAGGGCAGGCGGCCATGCAGAACCGGCAGCCGATGCAGCGGTGAAAATCCATCAGGACGATGCCGTCGCTTTCCCTTTTAAAAGTCGCCTTGGTGGGACAGGCCCGGACACAGGGCGGATTTTCGCAATGATTGCACAAGACCAGAAACGGCAAATCTTTGACTTTTTCCTCAAAATAGGGATTTTCCAGGGTCGGGAAGGCATGCTTGTAGCCTTCCTCCCAGATCCATTTGATTTCATGGTTTTTGTTCTTTAACTCAGGAACGTTATGGATGCTGTGGCAGGCCTCGATAATCGGCTTGAAATCATCTCTGGATTTGAATTTGGTGGTGTCGATGACCATGGCCCAGTGTTTGGCGGTTAACGCTTCCGGTTTGCGCATGACGGCGGGTTGAGGGGTATCCCCCTGGGGCGCGGATGCCGAAAATGCATTTAATATCGGTTTGGAGCCGATACCCAGTGCAGAAATACCCGCTATTTTCAGAAAGCTTCTTCTGCTGCGTTTCATCACTTTGTCTCCTTCGGGTTATCAATATGGCAATCCCAGCAGTAGGGGGTAACTGCGGCATAATTGTGACAGCGGTCGCAAAACTCGGCTTTGTTGGAATGGCATTCCATGCAGGTGTTTGAAAGACTCATCTCGAATTTTTTGCCGCTGCTGCCTACATACAGGCGTGTGCCGTCCCGCACCACCATATCGCGCCAGTCATTGAGCATCTGCATGTGTTCGGTCCGCATCAATTCAGCCGAAAGGATGCATTCCTTGGCGGCTTTTGCCTGGGCTGTCAGGATGCGCTCCGGCGCCGGCGCGGCCTTTCCCAGGTTATACCAGAAAGGAAATGTTGCCAGGACGATAAAAACAGCCAGCCCGGCGACAATTATTCCTTTATTATACATCTTGTTATTATTCCTCGGCATCATCACCCTCCATTCCCGGCAGTGGTTCTCCGCGCAGGTCGGTTGTTCTTTCCCCCTCACCCGGCAGGATCAGGGCATTGGCGACCAGTTCGTGGAGACCGGTTACACCGACCTCAGGGACCCAGTACTCCATCAGCGGCGGCAATGCCGCCCGGTCAATGGCGCAGACACAGGCCAGCATATTGACGTCGTATTTTTCGTGTACATGTTTGACCGCGTTGGCCCTGGGAAGCCCGCCCACCATTCTAAGCTCCATGTCCTCCCCGGCGTTCAGGCCGGCGCCGCTGCCGCAGCAGAAGGTTTGTTCCCGGATCGTGTTGGCGGGCATGTCGTGGAAATAATTGCACACGTTCTTGATGATATAGCGGGGTTCTTCGAACATTCCCATCCCCCGGGAAGGGTTGCACGAATCATGAAAGGTCACCCTCAGATTGTCGTTGCGACCGGGATTCAGGTCCAGCTTGCCATGCTTGATGAGATCGGCTGTAAACTCGGCAATATGCACCATTTTGGTGGACTTGGCATTTTCAAACCGGGTGCCGGTAATGGGGGAAACCGGCACTTCCAGAAAATCGGCCGGGCCGTTAAGGGTGTCCATGTACTGATGGATGACCCGCCACATATGTCCGCATTCGCCCCCGAGAATCCATTTTACGTCCAGCCGCCTGGCTTCGGCAAACATTTTGGCGTTCAGCCGTTTCATCATTTCGTGGGAGGTGAAGGAGCCGAAATTGCCGCCTTCGGAGGCATAAGTGCTCCAGGTGATATCAAAGCCGTATTTTTCCTTTAAAAAGTGGAACAGCATCAGATATCCCATGCAGGTATACGTGCCCGGATCGGCAAAAACGTCCCCGGAAGGGGTGATAAAGAGTATATCGGCGCCTTTTTTGTTAATGGACGGTTCGACCCGGACACCCGTGATCTCTTCGATGTCATCCACGAAAAAGTCGATCATGTCTTTAAAAGCGTGGGGTTGAATTCCCAGATGGTTGCCGGTGCGGTAGCAGTTGGCCACGGGGGTTGCGATCCAGTCGATATTCAGGCCCAGGAGGTTCAATAGCTCCCGACCCATCATGGTGATTTCGGCCGTATCGATGCCGTACGGGCAAAAAACCGAACAGCGCCGGCACTCGGTGCACTGAAAGAAATAATACCACCATTCTTTGAGGACATCGACCGTCATCTCCCGGGCGCCGGCCATCTTTCCCATAATCCTGCCGGCAGTGGTAAAATCGTTGCGGTAAACCGAGCGCAGCAGTTCGGCCCGCAGGACCGGCATGTTTTTGGGATCTCCCGTCCCGATGAAGAAGTGGCATTTATCCGCACAGGCGCCGCAGCGCACGCAGATATCCATGAACACCTTAAACGATCTGAATTTATCCAGGCGTTCCCGGAAACCCTCATAAATGATTTCTTTCCAATTTTCCGGAAGATTCCAGTCTTCCTCAAGGGGATTCCAGGCCCGGGCATGGGGTAGGCCGACATATTCCACGCTTTTGGGATTTGAGGCGTAACAGTACATGCCCTTGCGAATGTTGACCGGAGTGTCCATCCAGCTTTTGGCCGGCGGACGGGGATCTATCTTTGATAAAAGGTCATCTGATTTTGGAAGATCTGACATTACTCACTCCTTTTCCACCGGCAATCCAGCCTCTATCATTTTTTCCCTGAATTCATCTTCATATTCTTCATAGGTATGAACCTTTACGGGATAATTCCACGGGTTGACATGCCTGATGGCGCGGGTATTGCCGGGCATGTTTCGGGTGGGACTTAAAAAGATTCCGCCCATGTGCATGAGCTTGCTGAAAGGAAAATAAGCCAGGAGGATACAGACAAAAAACAGGTGGACATAAAAAATACCGCCGATTCCCCCCTGGGGGATAGACGGGTGAAACGTCACCAGGCCCATGGCCAGTTCCTTGGCGGCGATTACATTGATTTTGGTAAAATACCGCATCAGAATTCCGGTAAGGGCGATTCCGATCAGGAGAAAAATCGGGAAAAAGTCGGCCGCAAGGGAAATATATTTAACCTGGGGAATTAGCACCCTGCGCAATAACAGAAAAAGGGCGGCGGCCAAAAGAACGACGCCCGACAGCTGGATCACCGGGATTCCGATCTGGAGAAAGCCGTCCAGTGTTTCCAGGAGTTTGACGGGAAGCGGGACCGGTTCGGTAAAAAAACGCAGGTGCCGCACCAGGACGGTCAAAAATGCATAGTGGAATGCAAGGGCCCCCAGCCACAGCCATTTTTCCCAGATGTACGACAACTTGCCGGCTTTATCCAGGTGGGCCGAGGTGTTGCGAAACAGGGAGCGGAAAAAAAGGATTTCCAGTGCCATGCGGACAATCACCCCGGCGGTGGTGGACGGATTGTCGAATTGAGCCGGTTGGATCCAGGGTAATGATTTTTGCTGGCCGCCGGTGGTGGTTATCCGGAACGGCACCGGCGAGCGCGCCCAGTCGACAATACGGTATATCACCCCGCCAATGAAGGCAATGACGGCCAGATAGGGGACGATAATTCCGAAGAGAAACTGAAGCCCCGCAGCCTCAACACCCACATAGGCGAGTAGAAAAAGCACGATAACCGCAATGAGGGAAACCATATAATTTACATTCATTGACCTTTACCTCATCATGTAATTAATTATTCGGGATCTGATTGAGCGGCCGGTGTCTCGCAAATGAGTCCCGCCCGCTTAAAAGCCGCGAATGTTCTGTCTTTTTCTTCATTGGCCTTTAATTCGTAGATCTTTTCCCTGCATTCCACATAAATGTCAAAAGCGATCAACGCGAGATCATCAATGGTTGATTCGAGGTTCAACAGATCTATACCCGTGGCGGCGTCCTTTAATTCTTTGGTTAAATTGTCCCGTATGACCTGTTTGAGGGAAAATATGAAAGCAACCGCCTGGCTGGGTGTAAAATCCTGCACCGCCCGGATCCGGATGATGGGATCAAGGAAAGACGAAATGGTATCCGTATCAGGGCCCTGCAGAAGAATGTCAAAAAGGGCTTCCAGCCCACGCAAAACCGTTTGGCCTACGGGGTTTGCAAAGGGATCTTTCTGGGATTTGAAAAATTTTGAAGTGTCGGTGGGATAGGTCTGAATCACCAAGTCAAACCACTTTTTTACAATCACAGCTTTACGCTGTTCCAATAGATTTTCAATCTGCATATTCGGGATGGCTCCAAAACAAAAACTATTTATGTCTCTTGTCGCATCTTTTAATCAAAAAGTGTTGTAATTCCTTTGCGGTAAAGAAGACCAAAAGAAAATTTTTTATAATCAAAGTCAAAAATCATGTCAAGGAATAAAAGAAAAATCGATGGATACAAGGGCCAACCAGCGAGCAAAAAAAAACCGCCCGAGTCTCAGAATAAATTTTAAGACCCGGGCGGCCTGGTGCCGTCACAACCGATCAGCGCATTTGAGCAACCGGTTCTATCTCAGCACCGTAAACCTTCTTGAGAACAATCACGCTTTCAATCACCATCCACACTTCCAATATAAAAACAGCCAGCCCGATAAAAAAGAGCAGCCAGTTGGCCTTGCCGTAAAAGTCTCCAAGGTTAATCAGCATGGCCCAGCCGGTCATGAACAGCATGAAAATCATGGGGATCAGGGTGTAGACCAGCGGGGCTTTTTTGCGGGCAAGATACACGGTGATCACCAGCAGCGCCAGCCCGGCCAAAAGCTGATTCACGGAACCGAAAAGGGGCCAGAGGGTCAGCGCCCCTTTGCCGCTGCCGTTGTAAAAGGCCAGGATAAAGGCGGTGACGACGGCAATCAGGGTGGCCGGGTGCTTTTTGGCAAGGGCCGGTGAGCCTACGGCTGTTGCAAGTTCGGCAACGATGTAGCGCTGCAGACGTGTGGCGGTATCCAGGGTGGTGCCGGCAAAGGAAACCACAAACACGCCCATGATGGTGATGGTTATGTTATGTGGGATTCCAATTGATTCAATCATATTGGCAGAGCCCACCACAAAGGAACTGATCATTGTGCCCAAACCGGCGGCAGCGCCCCAACTGGTATAGTTCTGGGTGAAGGCTTCAACGCCGGTAAAGATCTGGCCGCCCTTGGTCAAACCAATGGCCAATCCCGCGCCGCATGCGATAATGACAAAAACGGAGAGCATTCCCTCCATGAGCATGCTGCCGTAACCGATGACCAGGGAGCTGCTTTCGGCGTCGCACTGTTTCGAAGAGGTGCCGGAAGAAACCAGGGAGTGGAAACCGGAAATTGCGCCGCAGGCAATTACCACGAACAGCATCGGCCAGATGGGCGGCGCTCCGGAAGGTGAAAAATTGGCTGTCGGCGCAACCATGGTGGGATGGGCAAATAGCACTCCCAGCGTAAGCAGGCCCAGGGCGACGAAAAGCTGGTGCGAGTTGATGTAGTCCCGGGGTTGCAACAGGGTTTGAACCGGCAGGGTTGACGCGATATAGGAATAGATCAGGAGTATAATCACCCACAGGGCTACTGCATCGAGCCCGAACATGGCGGGCATTTTAATGGGCACATAGGCGCCGATGACGACGGTAACATACATCAGCACCACGGCGACGATGCTCATGGGCAGATGCGCAGCCCCTTTTTTATAAACCATGTGACCCAGCCAGACGGCGATGGGGATTTCCAGCCAGACCGGGATGACCGACTGGGGATACATGTTGAAAATAACCGCTATCACCACGCCGAAGATGGCCACCACGATCCAGAGCTCAAAGAATATGATCAGGAGAAACAGGGTGCGGACCCGCTTGCTGATCAAATCGGCGGCTACATCGCCGATGGAGCGGCCTTGATTTCTGAGGGAAACCACCATGGCGCCGAAATCATGTACGGCCCCCATGAAAATCGAACCGAGCAGGACCCACACCAGGGCCGGTACCCACCCCCAGATGATGGCGATGGCCGGACCGACAATGGGGCCGGTGCCGGCGATGGAGGTAAAATGATGGCCGAAAAGGATGGGCTTCTGGGTGGGCACAAAATCGACATTGTCCTGGAATTCCTTGCTGGGACAGACGGCTTCCGGGTTGAGTTTAAATATTTTACTGCCCAGAAACTTGCCGTAGGTGTGATAGGCGACCACATACAACACACCCGCACCAATTGCTAAAATTAATGAATTCATAACAAATCCTCCCTTTGTGGTTACATACATAACAGCATGTGACAATTGGAAAATGATTTGTCGCCAGGAACACTGATGTGAAAATGGAGTTTTATCACCCCCTTTAAACGTTTATTTTAGGGCGTGAAAATCCGGATGTAATGGTTAACGCTTATCTATTAAGGATTTTCTCCAACAGATTCGGTGCCGAACCGTTACTGTGGCAGCGCAGATGGAGAAAATCACTTTGCCTTTAAAGCAGGTTTTAAGCATCCAAATACAGGTGAGGAATTTCAGATGCTAAATTGTGTGATATCCTTAAAAAAATCATGGGAATATGTCAAGTAAAAAGGGGCGGGGATTAAAATCTTCTCTAAAAAAATTGACTTTATATCGTGATGGGGTTACTAAATAATATTTGAAATTTATGAGACGCAACAAAACACCCAAATGATTAAAGTGGAGCAGTGCCACGGATGATAGAACTTGATTTTAATAAGTTAAACGGCCTGGTGCCTGCGATCGTGCAGGACTTTCACACAAAAGACGTTTTAATGCTCGGATTTATGAATCCGGAAGCGTGGGAGGCAACCCTTTCAACCGGAAAAGCGACTTTTTACAGCCGTACCCGGCGGGAGCTCTGGGTGAAGGGCAAAACGTCCGGTCATGAACAAATCGTCAAGGAGATTAGAATCGACTGCGATGATGATACGATATTGTTGTTGGTGGAACAGGTGGGTGGGGCCGCCTGTCACACCGGGCACCGGAGCTGTTTTTTTAAAAAAGTTGAAGACGGAACCATTAAAATTATCGGCAAACCCGTTTTTGATCCCAGGGAGGTTTATAAGAAGTGAAAAAGCTGCTGAAATTGGGAATTCCCAAAGGAAGTTTACAGGCTGCGACCGTTGCATTGTTCAAGCGATCCGGATGGACGATCAACATCAACGGCAGGAGCTATTTTCCTGAAATAGATGATGAGCATATTGAGTGCGCCATCTGCAGGGCCCAGGAGATGTCACGCTATGTTGAAAACGGCACGATGGATGCCGGCCTGACCGGCAAGGACTGGATTGCCGAAAACAAATCAGACGTTCATGTTGTCAGCGATCTGGTTTATTCAAAAGTGAGCTCACGGCCGGCCAGATGGGTCTTGGCAGTGCCGTACGACTCGGAGATTAAAACGCTTGAGGACCTCAAGGGCAAGAAAATCGCGACGGAACTGGTTCAATTTACCCAGCGGTATTTCTCCGAACGCAAAATAGATGTGCAGATCGAATTTTCCTGGGGGGCCACGGAAGCAAAGGTTGTGTCGGGGCTGGCGGACGCGATTGTGGAGGTTACGGAAACCGAAAGCACCATCAAGGCCCACGGGCTTAAAATCATTCATGAGCTGATGCAGACCAACACCCAGTTGATCGCCAACCGCAAAGCCTGGAAGGATCCTTTTAAAAGGGAAAAAATCGAGCAAATTGCGCTCCTGCTCAAAGGCGCGCTGCTGGGGGAGAAGCTGGTGGGGCTGAAGATGAATGTGCCCCAAAAAAACCTTGAAACGATCGTGAAGCTGCTTCCCAGCCTGAATGCGCCGACCATCGCATCTTTGTACCAGTCAGACTGGTTCTCGGTTGAAACCGTTGTAGGCACCAATGTCGTGAGAGAACTGATACCGGAGCTGCTGAAAAAAGGAGCCGAAGGAATTATCGAGTATCCCCTGAATAAGGTGGTTTAGCCCGCATGAGGCAGACTGAATGATCACAAAGCGAATGAAAGATATTACGTCCTTTATTGTTATGGATGTTCTGGAAAGAGCCCATGCGATGGAACGCAAAGGGATTTCCATCATTCATCTGGAAGTGGGCGAGCCGGATTTTGACACCCCGGCGTGCATCAAGGAAGCCGCCTGCAAGGCCTTGGACGATGGCTATACCCATTATACCCATAGCATGGGCATGGTTGAGCTCAGGGAAGCCATTTGTGAATACTACCACGACACCTATGGGGCATCGGTCCATCCCGACCAGGTTGTCATAACCTCCGGCACCTCGCCGGCCATGTTTTCGCTGTTCGCGGTCCTATTGGAGGAGGGCGATCAGGTCATTATTTCCGACCCGCATTATGCCTGTTATCCCAATTTTATTAAATTCATGCAAGCCGAACCGGTCACCGTGCCGGTTTTTGAAGAAGACGGCTTTCAATACAAGCCTGAAGATATTGAAAAAAAGATAACCGCCCAGACACGGGCCATTTTTATCAATTCACCCTCGAATCCCACCGGGAATCTGCTTTCGAAAAAACGGATGGAACGCATCGCGCAATTTTCTCCCTATATTATTTCGGATGAAATTTATCACGGTCTGGTCTATGAGGGCACCGAGCACTCCATACTGGAATTTACGGAAAACGCGTTTGTATTAAACGGCTTTTCAAAACTGTATGCCATGACCGGACTGCGGCTCGGCTACCTGATCGCGCCCAGACCCTTTATTCGGCCGATCCAGAAAGTCCAACAGAATTTTTTTATTTCAGCCAATGCCATGGTTCAAAAAGCCGGGATTGCCGCTCTTAAACTGGCCGGTGAAGATGTCAAACGGATGAAGGCGATTTATGATGAGCGCCGGCGATTTATGATCCGCCGGTTAAAGGAAATGGGTTTGGGGATTGCCCGGGAGCCCACCGGGGCGTTTTATGTTTTTGCCAATGTTAAACACATATCCGGCGACTCCTACCGCCTGGCCTTTGATATCCTGGAAAAAGCCCATGTCGGTGTAACGCCCGGCATTGATTTCGGGAAACACGGCGAAGGCTACTTGCGGTTTTCTTACGCGAATTCCATGGAAAACATTGCCGAGGGACTCAACCGGCTGGAGCGATACCTGGGCGGGAGATCCTGACCCCGGCACGGGAACCCGGTCCTCAGGACCGGTTCAGAGCCTTAAATTTCTGTCCTATGAATTTAAATACGAAGCACGAATGCCAAAATTCGAAACAATTCGAAATGACCAAAATTCAAATGATCCAAACCATCGGTAGATCTAACAGCGCAATTCAGTATTTTCCTTTTGTCATTGGGATATTTGAATTTGCCCTTCGACTTGACTCAGGGCGGTGAGCCCGTCGAACCGTTTCGTATTTCGATATTCGTATTTCGGGTTTTTCGATGGAATTTGTTTGAATAGTGCACTCTGAGATTGGACCAAAAACGACCCTGCCGGGATTGGGTGTATACAGGAAATAATGATTATCAAATCAGCCGAATTTGTCACCAGCGCTGTCAAGCCGTCCCAGTATCCGCCGGCGGACATACCGGAGATTGCTTTTGCCGGCCGTTCGAATGTGGGCAAATCGTCTCTGATCAATACCCTCGTCAACCGCAAGCGGCTGGTAAAGACCAGCACCACCCCCGGCCGCACCCAACTGGTCAATTTTTTCATGGTTAACGGGGCTTTTGCATTTGTGGACCTGCCGGGTTACGGGTATGCCAGGGTTCCGGTGTCTATAAAAAAAACCTGGGGCCCCATGATAGAAACCTATCTGAAGGACCGTGAAAACTTAAAAGGGGTGGTTTTGCTGATTGATATCCGCCGCGTACCGCGACAGGAAGAAAAGACGTTCATGGACTGGCTGAGCCATTATAACATCCCGCCTGTTCTGGTGCTGACCAAGGCCGACAAACTCTCTAAATCCAAGCAGGCCCAGCAAAGGGTTGTGATTGCAGAAACCCTTGGCGTTGATACAAACGGCCTGATTCCATTTTCCACGAAAACGCGCATGGGGCGCACGGCTGCCTGGGAGGCCATTGAAGGATTGCTGTGAGGATAGTCGGTCATATGATGAGAGACCTTTGAAAAATGCCCAATTTTGTTCAAGTTCAAGGAAGGCGATAATTTTAACCACAGGAATACATTGAGTATTTCGAGGATTAAAATTTGAGCCTGACGCCGAAATTGGGCAAAAGGGGGTGTTTTGCAAAAGTCTCGATGATTACCGGTTGACCTATCTGCTTGCCCATGGCAGGATAACGGCAAATGATTGAAAAAAACTTCGACATCTCATTTATTGCCGACCTTGCCCTGCGTGAAAAGCAAATCCAGCAAAATTACCGGCCGATTATTGCAGTGCACAAGTGGTTCGCTAGAAGGCCCGGTACACTGTTCCGCGGTTTGCTCCTCTCAGAGTTTCTTAATAAACCCCTTTCCGAGGCATTTTATCAGTCCAATCATTTGAAAGGAATTAAAGTAGCCGACCCTTTCATGGGGGGAGGGACTCCTTTAATTGAAGCCAATCGTTTGGGGTGTGATGTTATCGGGTACGACATCAATCCGATGTCCTATTGGGTCGTCAAGCAGGAGATTGAGCATCTGGATCTGGATGCGTATGTTGCAGCCGCAAATGCACTGCGCATGCAGTTGGAAAAGGACATCGGACAGTTTCACCGCACCACCTGTGTTTTCTGTGGCGAGGGAAATGCACATGTAAAGTATTTCCTCTGGGTGAAAACCATTTCTTGTCGAAAATGCAACGAATCCATTGACTTGTTCCCCGGCTACCTGCTGGCTTCCGACTCCCGGCATCCCAGGAACGTCTTTGTCTGTCATGCCTGCGGTCAATTGACGGAGACAGCAGACCGAAAAAAGCCGGGCGATTGCAAACATTGCGGCGCTGAACATGCAATAGAAGGTCCTGCCAGGCGCAGCCGCTGCAAATGCCGCAGCTGCGGCACCATCAATACTTTTCCGAACAAGGCATTGGGTGCGCCAAGGCACCGGCTTTTTGCCATTGAATATTTCTGCCCTTCGTGCAGGAGCCGTCACAGAGGCAGATTTTTTAAGGCCCCCGATGACAGGGACCTGGCAATGGTGCGCGAGGCTGATGGACAATTGGTAGGGATTCGACCAAATTACATTCCGGACGACGAAATTCCCAGCGGCGACGAGACCAACCGACTTCACCGCTGGGGGTATACCCGTTACCACGAAATGTTCAACTCCCGGCAACTCCTATGCCTGGAGTTGTCCGCTCTGATGATTGCTAAAACAGACAACGAGCGCATTCGCAACGCGCTGGCAACCAATCTCTCAGACCTGTTGCGCTATCAGAACATGCTCTGTCGCTATGATTCCACCGCCTTGAAATCTCTTGATATTTTCTCGGTTCATGGGTTCCCGGTGGGGCTTATTCACTGCGAGTCCAACTTTCTTGGAATCATAGATCCCAAAAAGAACACCTGTATCGGCAGCGGGGGATGGGCGAACATCATCGAAAAGTTTCGCAAGGCGAAAGCCTATTGCGACAATCCCTTTGAAGTCAGACATCAAGGCCGAAAAAAAGAAATCGTACCCATAAATGGAGAATGGATCGGGGACAAGCCAAACGGCAAGCACAAAGATCAAAAGCGAAGTGTTAGGCTTCGTTGCCATGATGCTGCCACAGCAACTCTATCTCCGGCAACATTGGATGCGGTGCTCACGGATCCACCGTATTTCGGAAACGTCCAATATGCGGAACTGATGGATTTTTGTTATGTCTGGCTCCGCCGTCTCTTACAAAGCAAAGACCATGCTTTTAAAAATCCTTCAACACGCAACCCCCAGGAGTTGACCGGCAATGAAGACATGGGCCGGGGACTGGATCACTTTGCCCAAGGCATCTCAAATGTTTTTCAGCAGATGGCTAAAGCCCTTAAGCCCGGTTCGCCGCTTGCTTTCACCTATCACCATAATAATATAGAGGCTTACTATCCGATTGCCGTCGCTATCCTTGACGCCGCTTTGACCTGCTCGGCTTCCCTGCCCTGCCCGGCGGAAATGGGAGCCTCTATTCATATCAATGGAACCGGCTCATCCATCATCGACACCGTTTTTGTGTGCCGATCAACCGGCATTGTCTCCCGAAGATGGCTGGTCGATTCATTAGAGGGCGTTGCCGAGCTTGTCAAAGATGACTTGGCCAAACTTCGTGCCGGAAATGTCAATCCGACCGCCGGCGACATGCGGTGCATTGCCTATGGGCATCTTATCCGTTTGGCCATATGGAACCTCCGTAAGACATGGAACAAAAACCTGGACATCGGCAAGCGATTGTCGGTTGTTTCTTCCTGGCTTTTGGAGTTTGGCGGATGGACTGAAATCGAAAATTATTTAAGTGAACCGGAAGACCGATTCCATGATGCCCCTTTGTTTGCGGTGAAAGAAAATCAGGATAAATACGGAGCCGCCTATGCCGAAGTATCCTTTTGAAGCATCCTTTGATGAAATTCTGAAAGACTCGGAAAGATACATCGATGCTGTTTTTTCATGCCTGGAGTCTGAATTCTTGATAATGCCCAAGGGCGCAGGCTTCATTGAATATCCAATATTCGAACGGGGATACGAAGCGTTGAAAACCGCAACCAGAGGATTTTCAGAACTGGAACCTGCCAAGGTACTTTCTGTAACGCTGACAGAACCCATCTCCATAGTGGTTCTGCGCACAATGCTCGGTTTTACGCCGCCTGAATGGGGTTACCTGACGACCCAGCGGACCGGGGTAAGCGTGACTCAGGGATTCATCAGGTCCCTCGATAGAAAAGTGCGAATGTCGCCGGAAACGCCGATCAGCGCCAATGGTGTGACCAAGGAAAGGCTAAAGGCACTGGTGGAAACGGCTTGTTTTATGCTTGTAAAAGGAGCGCCGCACGTTGAGGACGATCAGCTTCATCGTTTGAATAAAGCAGATACCAAACGCGGAATCGACAGCATAAAGAATATTGCGGGCATGGGTGCGCCCTATGCCATGCTTCTGTATGAGCGTTTTCTGGGAAGACCGTTTGCAGGTCATCGCGATTCGGTCAGCGAACTGGTCGGTGACATCCTTGAATCCGCCATTGAAGACGTTCTAACCAAGGCTGGGATCAGCTTCCGGAAAACAAAACGGGCCGAACGAATCGAAGGGTTTGACCAGACACCGGACTTTATCATCCCCAGCGAGTTCAATCCTCAGGTCATCATCGAAGCAAAGATAACCGAAGACGACGGTACAGCCCGGGACAAGGTCACACGCATTCAGCACCTCGGCGAACTGAGCCTTGCCGGACGTTCGGCAAATAATCCCAAGTATGAAGTGATCGCCTGCATCGGCGGACGAGGATTTGGTGTTCGCCGCGAAGACATGAAGAAGATGATCCTCGCAACCAGGGGCAAGGTTTTTACCCTTAAGACTCTCGATCAACTCGTTGAACACACCCGGCTCAAGAGTTTTAAGACAAAGTGAGATTCAAGAATTCGCGAGAAGCGGTAGTTTACAACTAAGCGATTAAAATGAAAATGTGATCAGTCGTTCTTTTGTCTCGATCAAAGCCAAGGAACGGCTGAGAGTTTTTGCATTTCATCCTCACAGTTTAGGCTTTCAATTATTGCACTTTCGATAGGGCTCCATAAACAAGATGATCGGAACATTGTCACGCAGAGTTCGCGTCAGAGACGACGGCGCCGGGAAAGGCAGGGAAATAAGCGGCACCTTTGAAGAATTTGAGGCTGAGGATGCGATAATTCTCCTTGGCGATCCGGGAATGGGAAAGACAACACTCTTTAAAGATGTCGCCAAAGGAAATTACACAACCGTTCGAAATTTTCTTATTAATCCTCATACTGCACCGGGGCAGGCACTTTTCCTTGATGCTTTAGATGAACACAGAACAATTGCAAGCGGGCAAGATGCCAGCTTTGAAGTTGCTAAAGCACTCTGCGCTCTGGAAAAACCCAAATTTCGCTTGTCATGTAGGGCAGCAGACTGGTTCGGCTCACCGGATCAGGAAGCTCTTAGGGCAGCCAGTCCATCCGGACGAGTCGTGATTTTAGAACTCTGTCCCCTCTCACGGGGTGAAATTCTAAATGCTGTGAAAGGGGTAGTGCCAGATCCGAAGGTTTTTCTTGATGAAGCAGAATCCGCGGGGTTCGGAAACCTGCTTGGCAACCCTCAAACGCTTGAACTCTTGGCGCGGGCTTGGGGAACCGACAACAAGCCCAAGAATAAATTCGAAGCATATGAAATAGGTGTCTCTGAACTACTTAAGGAGACAAATATTTGTCATGCTGAGCGCGGTGTGAACAACCCTGATCCTATCAGTTTGCGAAAAGCTGCAGGGGCAACTGCTTCCATCATACTACTTTCCAACTCGGTTGGCATTTCACGTACAGAGCCAACGGACGCAAATGGCTATGTTAGTATTTCAGTTGTGCCGTATCCAAACAGGAGCGATCTTAGTGCTGCCTTGAAACGTCGGCTCTTTGTTTCCTCGGGAGTAGATCGGTTCGAGTTAATTCATCGCACAATTGCAGAGTTTTTGGCGGCAGAGGACCTTTCTGATCGGATCGATAATGGCCTTCCAATTGATCGAGTGATGGCGCTGATATGCGGAGTTGATGGAAGACCAGTTTCTTCGCTAAGAGGCCTTTTCGCATGGTTAATGGGCAGGCTCGGACATCTCTCAGATGATTACGTCGAACGTGACCCATATGGCATTGTTATATACGGCGACGCCAGCGTACTGCCACCAAACGCTCAATGCTCAATATGGGATGGCCTTAAGCGACTCCGCGATCCATGGTTTCTCACAAACGAGGATGATCGAGGCTCATTCCGTGAGCTTGCCAACTCAAATACAGCTAAAATCATACATGAACTCCTTCAGGATCCAATAATCAGCGTCCATCTGAAGGTCGCCGTGCTCGAAGCAATTGCCAACAGCACTGAAAATATTGAGCTAAATGCGACTTTAAGAGACATGGTGCTGGAAAAGCATGACAATGCATGGCTTAGATCAACGGCTTTAGGTGCCTTTGCCAAATCAGTGCAGAACAACATGTCGGAACTGGAGAGTATCGATTGTGAACTTGCTTATGCAACAAATGATCTTGCCGCCGTCGAGGTGCGAGTCGATCTTCTCCGTTTGACACGAAAATCAGGCAGTTTGGCTCAGCGATTGCTCTCGATTATGGAACAAGCTGCTTCTGCCAAAAAGGAAGATCATACTATAGGCCGTCTCTATCCACTAATTGATATGCCATCCGATCCAGATTTGGATGTGATTCTTGATGGTGCATCTCGGGTATTGATGCATAAGACAGATTGCCGGTACGAGCTTCAGTCCATTTTCAATGAGTGGTTAAAGCGGCGTCTTGAGAGTCAGACTCCAATTACTCCTTTACAACTGTCCAGTTGGCTTCGAAACATACGTTTTGGGCGTGATCACTATTCTAAGGAAGCCCAGGCGGCTCTGAAAGAACGATTTAAAGAGGATCAAATACTCTTTGAAAAAGTATTTGAGCTTCTATCAAACGATGTGCCAAACGAGGAGCGGTCATTCTGGCTGTTCATCGCTCATGATCTGTGGGAACTTCTTCCAGCAACTGTCTGGCCGGTTCAACCATGTGAATTCTTTTTAATGCATGCCGAAAATGAGAACGATACGGAACGTGCAGCGGATCTCTTCCGTATGTATCTTTCATGGTTTCCATTAGAGGGAGCGTCCGTAACTCTTGCTGAGGCAGGTCTTAATTTATTGGATCGTCGATCCGATGTAGCAAAGGTGCTTGGAAATTGGAAAAGCTGTAAGATCGATAAATGGCGAAAAGACGAGGGGAAAAGACGCGAGAAAGAAAAACGCAAACAATTGGTTAATCGCGCCCAGAATATTAAATACTTAACACCTCGACTAACGACCATTCGGCAAGGAAGGGAAGAGCGCATCCTTGCTTGGGCAGCTTGTGTCTTTCAAGGGCTTTTCTACGAAATTAATAACATTGAAAATCCTCGCGACCGCCTTATCAGCGTGACAAATGAAAAGATCGCCGATGCCCTTGTTCAGGGGTTTATTCTTTACGCAGAAAATCCAAATATTCCGAGAAAGGACTCAGTCATCGAGAGCTGGCTGGCGAATGGTATTCCCCGCACTCACATCTTGTTGAGCTTGTCGGTTTTTTTACGACACAGGAAGGGGTTGAATGTTCCTAAGGAGGCGCTGCCGAATTGTATCGCAGCAGCGGTCACTGCCTTCTCCGGCTATAAGGTGCCGGATTATGATAAAACGCTTTCAGCATGGATTCTTCACGTAGTGCACCAAAATCCAAACATTGCGAAATCAGTTTTAAAGGAAATGTGGATTTTAGGCGCGGAAAAGAAACAAGGAGATTTACCGGGGTTTTATATTCTTAGAGAGGATTCTGCTTCTCAAAAATTTCTCGTATCTTTGTCAGCTGATGTTCTAAAGGCCGGGATCAATGAAAATCATAACATCATTGACAAACTGGTGTCGGTTCTTCTTCTCAATGACCAACAATCCCTTCTTGAAATCGGTGAAATCGAACTTTCTCGAAATGATTTGTCAGCGGAAGTTCGAACCATCTGGAGCACAACCCTATTCGTAATTGATCCGAAAAAGTATTTAGACTCTTGGAGAACCCTTATGTCAGAAGCTGATGCTGCATTATGGAGTGCTATTGAAACCATCAGGGGTAGACGACATGAAAACAGAGAATCTGTCAATCTTACATCGGCACAACGTGCAGAAATTGTTGCGGTAATAGGAAAGAGATTTTCCAATGTTGGACATCCTTCCGGCGGGTGGGGCAGCCGTCATCCCTGGGATGCCTCAGAATTCATCACCAACCAGGTCAGGCTATTGGCTGCTGATGGTTCAACGGGTGCCGGTACCTTACTTGAACGGTTGGAGGGTGACGACGGCTTGGCAAGTTTTCACGACTTTATCAGGCATCAAAGGGCCCAGTATGAAAAGCATCAGCGTGAATTAAATTTTGAATTCGCATTGCCTCAACAAGTGGCAGAAGCGATTCAGAATCGTGCCCCGGCCACTCCACACGACCTCCTTGCCTTCATAATCGATCACTTAAATATTCTATCACGCGAAATAACACGAACACAAAGAGAAAGATACCGGGCATTCTGGAACGAGAATGAACACAATCTTGTAAAACCGAAACGCGAAGAAGTTTGCTCAGGATTGTTGGCAGAGGATCTTCAGAACAGAATGCGGGTTCAAAATCTTATCGTAACTGTGGAACACCACATGGTTGCAGACAAGGAATGCGACATAGCAGTTTTACAGGGAACCGAACGACTGTTGCCGATTGAGGTTAAACACCACTATAACCGTGACCTTTGGACCGCATGGCATACCCAACTTGACCGTCTATACACACGCGATGCAAAGGCAGGTGGACTTGGCATCTATCTCGTTCTCTGGTCAGGCGAGACAAGGGGGAGAAAAATGCCGAAGATTCCGAATGGTCTTAAACGTCCAAGTAACGCAGCCGAACTGAAAAGCATGCTCGAATCGCTCATCCCGGAAGTAGATCGCCATAGACTGCGCGTTGTTGTCGTTGACATTTCCGGGACTTAACGCCTGCCACTCTGGTGAACGGGGGCAGGCCAAACTAACCGCCTGTACTATAAAATAACAAGCTAAAAGACACCTTTATGATCAATTTTTTTAGACGAGAAAAGGACAATATTTAAAATAATTCAATGGAAAGAAAATATAGGATCTGATATTGCAGACAGCAAGGCGCCGACAAAAAACCGTGTAGTTTTAAACGCAGAAATATCTTTGAGGATTTTTTAGTGGTAAGAACAGAGGATAATACAGTCACCTTTAAATCCGGATTTGTGGCGATTGCCGGCGCCCCCAATGTGGGAAAATCCACGCTGATGAACCGGATACTGGGAGAAAAGATTTCGATTACTTCCAGTAAGCCGCAAACCACCCGCAATCGCATTCTGGGCGTCCTGCACCGTCCCAATGCCCAGCTTGTTTTTATAGACACCCCCGGCATTCACAAAGCCAGGAGCCCGCTGAACATCCGGATCGTGGATACAGCCCTGTCGGTTCTTGGCGATGTGGATCTGATCCTGCTGGTGGCCGATGCATCCGAACCGGATTCAGAATCGGAAGCGGTTTTAATAAACAAACTGCACAATCAAAACAGGCCGGTTCTGCTGGTTCTCAACAAAATCGATTTAATCAAAAAATCACAGCATTCTGAAATAATTGAGAAGGCGTCCGGCAGGTACCTGTTTGAAAAAGTAGTTCCGGTTTCTGCCAAACATGGCAGCGGGATAGATGCGCTGGTTCAAACCATGGAGGCGCTTCTGCCCCAGGGGCCCCCCTTTTTCCCGTCGGAAAGTCTAACGGATCTGCCGGAGCGATTTATTGCCGCGGAAATGATCCGTGAAAAAGTGTTTCGCCTGACGGGCCAGGAAATCCCCTATGCCACGGCAGTTACCGTCGATCTGTTTCAGGTGGACGATGAAACATCGCTGGTAAAGATTGACGCCAGTATTCATGTGGAGCGCGATTCCCAGAAAGGAATAATTATCGGGAAAAACGGCGCCAAACTGAAAGAAATTGGCGCAGCGGCCAGAAAAGAAATCGAAAAGATGGTGGGCGCCAAGGTGTTTTTAAAGCTTTTCGTCCGGGTTCAAAAAAACTGGAGCAAGGATACGAAGGCCCTTAGAAGGTTTGGGTATTGAGTCATCATGATTGTATCGTTTCATCCCTGTATCGAAGGGGACCGGAATATTACCTGTGCCGGCCGCAGTCCGAACAATGAAGATCTAAAAGCGATCAAGGCCGCCCATGCCGTTATTCTATCCCAGGGTTGCAGTCGGGTATTGTATGAAATGGCAAGCAATCACTGCGGGAATGTTTTTCCTAATTTGGACGGGAAGTTTCGGTACCCGGGCAAAACCGGGCAGATCGAGCTGTTTCAAAAAAACAAGGCGCCGCATCCCAAAACCGAAACTTTCCGGGATATCCACACATACACAAGCCGGTATGGCGGCAAACAGCCCGGGGGTGATTTTAGTTATCCTTTTGTATTTAAGTTTTCCTGGGGCGGTGAAGGCGAATCCGTTCATTTGATTCGCTCTGCCGACGACCTTGACCGGATAATGCAACAAGCAATTGCATATGAACGGAGCGGGCTCAAAGGATTTTTATTACAGGAATGCATTCCGGCAGACGGAAAGACGTTGAGGGTTGTCGTGGTCGGCCAAACGATCGTTTCCTACTGGCGGGTCCAGCATAAAAAAGAGCGGTTTTATTCCAGCCTGGCAAAGGGCGCCGTAGTTGATGCTGTTTCCGATTCCATTCGGCGGAAGGCCGCCGAAAGAGCCGTCAAGCAGTTTTGCACTGAAACCGGTATTAATCTGGCCGGTTTTGATTTGATCTTTTCAACTTTATCTGAAACCGAAAAAGATCGACGAGAGCCGCTGTTTCTTGAAATCAATTATTTTTTCGGCCGAAAAGGGCTGGGCGGGAGTGAAAAATTTTATGCACTGCTCCGGAGCGAAGTTGAGAAATGGCTTGCCGGGTTGGGCAAGTCTTTAACAGGCTGTTGAAAAACTGCGCCTGATGCCGTCATACAGCGTTGCACGGCTCTCGCCAATGCTCACATATGCCTAATATGCTGCGCTTGTCGAATCGCCGTGCGCCTTGTCTGACGACCTGATTTTTGTTTTTCAACAGCCTGCTAAAAGCTTAGGATTTTAAAAACTTCACCTGCCAGCAAAAACGGAAGAAGAAACCATGGACCCATTTGCGTATCATTTAGAGGAGTCGGACCTAAAAAGAGAGCGTCAAAAGGCCAGAGAGCTCCGGGGGTCGCAATGGTGGAAACGCCGCCTGGCAAAGGGGGTCTGTTATTATTGCGGCAGCCGGATATCACCAAAAGAACTTACCATGGATCACATCGTTCCCATCTCACGCGGCGGCAGGAGCACCAAGGGCAATCTGGTCCCGTGCTGCAAAGAATGTAACAACAAAAAGAAGTATTTGTTGCCGATGGAATGGGATGAATACATCAAGACGAAAAAGACGGTGGTGTGATCTTGCGAGTGGGGCGACAGACGCACGAATATCAAGGTAGTGATAAATTTTTTTGCAGCCATTTTTTAAAAACAACATCCTGAATCATGTATTTCCCATTTTTTACGATAATCTCCTTGGTGATGAGACTTGACAGGGTTTTTGTAACCAAAGACCCGGTTTTTAAATTAACTGATCTTAAGGCGTCGGCATTAAACAGGTTTGAACCATCCTTCAGCAGGATCAGTTTTAGAGTTTTCTTTTGATTGAGACTTAAGGTTTCCCATAGCATGGTGTATTCCAGACTGCTTTTTTCGATGATCGAATTTTCGATTTTATCGACAACTTCAGGGGTGAATCCTTTTTCCCCTGATTCATCCCATAAATGAAACAGAAAGTTCTGGATATACATGGGATGATTTTCAAATCTCTCAATAATTTCCTCTATAAATTTTGCATCAAGCTCCATCCCTTTTTTTCTGAACAAATTTTGAATCCAGGGGATGTAATGTTCGGTATCAATTTTATTTAGCGGAAAACTGTCTGCCAATTTATAAAATGCCCGTTTGGTTGAATTAAACATATCGGTTATCAGATGGCGCTGGCTGCCTGCAAAAATATAACAAATATTTGCATGTCGCTGAATAAACGAACGCAGTCTTTTTTCAAAACCTTCTTCTGAATAATTGGCAACTTCCTGGAATTCGTCAAAAGCAACGACCAGTTTATGTTTTAGTGAATATTTTTGAAGAATATCCATCAGTTCTTCAAGTAGTGTTTTTTCATTAATCGCCCCGAAAGACGGTGCGACTGAAGTCGTCCCTGTCGCCGGATCGATGCTTACATTCAGCCTTATATTTTTTAAGGCCGCGCCGACGGTTTTCAGAAGCCTGTCAAGGTTTGATTCCAGTTGATTTAAGCTTTGAAACGTTCGGGTGATGAAATCCTTTTCAGATATCGTTCCATATAACTCGACATGCATTGTTCCGACATTGAGTTTTTTTTTCTTGGTCTCCTGGAAAGCTTGCCGAATCAAAGAACTTTTACCGAATCGGCGATGGGAAAATAAAAGTACATTTTGAGATGCTTTTATATAGTTCAGCAGCTGGGACAGTTCCTGGCGGCGGTTGCAAAAAGACTCTCCGGTAACATAGTTGCTGTAGGCAAATGGATTTTGCATCGTTTCCCTCATGGGTAGACTGCGTAACGCATTATTTTTACACTTTAATGATTAAACCGTTTTGGATAATTTTTAATACACCTAAAGTGTATTGTCAAGTGGAAAAGGTGGAAAGCTAAAAAAGCAAGCCGTATGGATATTTTCACGGCGGAGTTCTTCAGGCCTCAAAATCGTCGAACAAGGTGAGCTGTTTGTCGTTTTCCTCTTTCTTGGCAGCCATGCGTTTCTGTTTAGTCTGGACGGTGAATTTTTCTTTTTCAGCCGGCAGACGTTCCCGCTCTTCGGATTGTTCATCGCTTTCTATTTCGTAAGAAAACTGAAATTTAGGCATCATGTTTTTTGGAATCACAATCCCGCTCGGCAACTCAACCAGCGTCAGCGCATCGGTAATGTCCGGGCTGCAAAAACCTTCGGCGCCCATTGGCAGGTTGCAGGTTTTCTCTATTTGGGATGCCTTGTTGCCGGTTGTCGATTTTTTTGTCCCGAAAAAATCACAGATCGTATCCGGCGAAAGTTAAAAGGCATTGTCCCTGTCAAACAAAAAATTAAGGCGGGCAATCACATAAACAATTGCCGCCGCCCAGATCTCCTTTTCCCCTCGCACAAGAGAAATATTTCGCTTGCGACCCAAGGTCTCACACAGTTTCAGGGCATAGCCCGTCAACTCCTCGTTCATGTGCGCCATACAAAAGTCCTTTACCAATTCTTTGATCTGTTCGAGTCGTTGCTTTTTTTCCAAAAAATTTTCATTTATCGCCATTTCTTTTAATTACTCCCTTTGTGCGATATCATCGGCACAGTCTTGCTGAGTGGTCGTGGTTTGCTATGCAAGGTATGATTAATATTTCCCCCTTTTTCAAAGAGGTCTGAAACCATTTTCTTTTCGCCCAATGCGTCGGCCAGGGCTTCCGGACCCAAATCGGTTAGCTTTTTTCTGTTCGCGTCCAGTTCAGGTCAACTCCCGCCAGCCCGGCAGCGCCCCGGCAAACTCCGCCTGAAAAGCCGGACGCCGGATATTGTCCTGTTTGACTTTAGCCGCATAATTTTTCCAGCGCGCTTCTTCGCCAATCACCTCAACCAGCAAATGCCGCACCTTGGCCATCACCTTGGCTTTGCGGGCATACTCCTTTCGCGAGGCGTTAACCGTTAAATCGCCGACCCCCGAAAAATAGTATTTGAGAATCTCTTCGGGGTAGAGCGTTTCAAGCTTTTTGGCTGTCCGGATTTCATCATCTGAATCCCAGTCCGTCATCGGATATCGCCCCTTGGTCAAAATGGCCATGGCCTCAGCGTACTCTTTGCGATGCATGCGAATTTTAAGCTGTTCCGCGCGCCAGGCGTCCTTGATCCGGGCAAGCACTTTGGGTTCGAACCGTGCCCATTCGGCTGCTGTGCATATCTTCTTAAAAGCCTTGTATTTTGCAAGCGTCAGGCCATCCGTAGCCTGGTCGAATTGAAGCGCCAGATACTTTTCGCGGTCGCCCGATTCTTCAGCTCGATCGGCAACAAACATGCGCAACTCTTCCATTCTTCCCTTCCCTTTGCGCAAACCCTCCTCAGCCACCTGCAGGGCCTTTTCCTTTTCCCCGGACTCCCAATAAAATGTCGCCAAGTCATGGTAATCCGCACCGTATTCCATCTGCCCCATACGCAACTCTAGATATTTTTCCTGATTTCCGATCTGGCGGTAAATGCAACGGGCATTGGCCGCTTTCCAATCACCCGGCATCGACTCGAAGGCCTCCGCCAGCTCGCGCAGGTCGAGATCGTCATAGCATGCGGCATAGGCGACATCATAAAGCAGATCGTCCATACCGGCATTGCCGCTTTCAATATAGGGCAAAACGCTATCAAGAATTTCGCGCCGATGGTCTGAATCAACATTTTTAGAATCCAGTTGGGTCCGAATCTGGTCCAAAAGCTCAGCCACATGATCCTCGGTGGCATAATCGCCACCGCCGTACTCATCCAGATCTCCCAGATCAAGCGCCAGCTCGGACCATAGGGCCAACACGATTTCACCTTCAGATCGTTTTTCAAGTGCTTTTGAAACAGAAACATGGGTTTTCAGAAAATCGAGGCATTCCCGACGGACATCGGGCCGACCCGCTGCAAGCTTTAGAACCAGATCTGTTAATACCCTGGACGAAGCAACCGCCAGCAACTCAGCCAGGACATCCGTTTTTTTCGGTTTTTTTGCCATATAGTGCTCCCCTTCATTTGAAAACTATGCCGCTTCCGTCGTCTGCACAGGTTTGTTTTTCCACCCGTGCTTACGGTTTCTGCTACCACGGCCTGAACCTATCCCGCGACCACCTCAGATATTTCAAGAGCTCATGATTCACCTTTTCGGTTTCGAATCGCTCGCTGTCGAAGGCACTCTCAAAATAAGGAAAACCAGAGATCCATTCTTTATAGCTCTCGTGCTCTTCATGGTGCGGATCTTTCAAAGCCTTACAAAATTCATAATATCCCGGGACACCGCCGACATCTTCAGGCGGACAGGCTCGGACGCCGTCCAGGCACTCGATTTCAGATTGAAGTTTCGGGTTGAAATAGCGACTGTCTTCAAGAATGACTTCATGCTCCCAGCTGTCGCCAAAATCATACAGATAGCTGAAGGTGCGGTCTTTTTGTTTAACCAGATCCCCCAGGCGATATCTCCCGCATTCAAAACCTTGTTCTTTTGATTCAGGAAATTCCGTGTAACGTTTATTTCCGATCGTGAATTCATGCAAATGACTGTCGGTCCAACCCATCACAATCTGAATGACATCATGCAGCCGGTCCAGGGTAATGCCGGCAGGCGCGACAAACTGCCGCCAAATTTCAGGCTGAATTTCAAGCAGTCTGATTTTCAGCAAATAAAGTCTTTCGTTCATGGTAATTATTTCCTTCAATTAATTTATCGTGCCAATGGTGCGAGTTTTGGAGCTATCGAGACAGACACACAAAAGGATTGGATGTCGCAATTTGCGACCTCCAATTTTCCAACAGGGATCATTTTTATAGTTTTCAACCCTGATTTCATGATTTTGCCAGCTGCTTAAGTATCCGGCTGCACGGACCTGACAATCTTATGGGAGGAACACCTTTCAGTGGAATATGAGGCATGCCGCTGAGCCGGCCTTTCAGCTTGCCTGGCCTGGCCAAGTCAACACAGTAGTCCGGGTCGCCATGTTTAATCACTCCGTACCCCCCGCTATTATCAATATTAAGAATAGATTCTGATCTCACTCATATGGCCTGTTCCAACAACTGTCCGTTTTCTTTCAACCAGGCTCTTGCCTTTTCCATGGTTGGGGACTGTGCGCAGATGATATTCCAAAATCTTGAGGTGTGATTGGCCTCGATGAGGTGGGCCAGTTCATGAACGATGGCGTAATCAATGACAACCATAGGCGCTTTGATCAGGCGCCAGTTGAAATTGAGATTGTTATTCACGGTGCAGGAACCCCAGCGATAAAGGTTGTCGACTATTTTGACTTTTGAAAAGGCCACACCAAGTTTGCGGGCGTGATGTTTCACCCGGGCGATGATCTTGGCCTCGGCCTGCTGTATATACCATTCCTGCAAAACCTCCCGGCGTTTTCCGGCGTGGGCGGCAGGGATATAAAAGCGCTGGTTGAACCGAATCTCGGATAGCCCCGTTTTGACCACTTCAATGCGGTAGTGTCGCCCAAGGTAAAGGGCGGATTCACCGTTGACGAGCTCCTTTCCCGGGGGATGGGGCAGATCCCGGTACTTTTGGGGGTGATTCATTTTTTCGTAAATCCATTGGCGCTTTGCCTGCACCACCTGATGGATCTTTTCCTCCGATGTCGATTCCGGTGCATGCACGACCACGGAACGATCCCGTTCGACGGTGATGGTCAGTTTGCGCCGCCTGGGCGACCTTACGATGGTGTAATCTAAGTCCATGTCACTCCGCATACAGGATGGTGTCGTTGTTTTTTTCCGCAATCTCCATAATCCTGGAAATGATATGAGCGCGGTTTTTGATGAGATCGGGAAGTCTGACAAATTCCTCTGCCAGCAGAATTTTTTGCAAATCCCCTTTGAGCTTGTTGCGGGCCGGGATGCTCTCCCAGAACCCGGTGAGTTTCAATTCCCGTTCCACTGCCAGAAAAGTGTTCTGCGTCAAATCCACCAGCAGACAGGTCCTGTCTTCCTCGGTCATGCCGAAAGCTTTCTGGGTTTCCGCAGTCCCGGGTTGGGCATTTGAAAACAGGCCGCCGGCCTCGAAAATTTCCCGCCTGAACATGCGAAACAGCGGCATCTGTTTTTTCCTGTGCAGGCCGTAAGTCGGCTCCTTGCGGGCATTGATGATGCGTTGTCGCAGTTTTTCCAGCTCCTCGTAAATCATTTTCCAATTTTTTTGAAAATCCTCCAGGATTTTCTTCAAGGCCGCGGCAAAGGAGGCTTGCAGATCGGGATCGTCATCAAGGTCCACCTCAAGATGGTGACGGATGGCATGTTCGACCTCGGCAGCCTTGGTTTTGGTCCGTTTTCGTTTTCCGACCTGACTTTCAAAGTCCTGGTCCAGAATCGAGATGGGGGCGACTTTGAGGTCGATGCCCTTGGATTTCAGATACGTATCTGTAATCCCCCTGAGCTTGGGCGGAATCCCTTTCATGCTCAAACGCGCGTCGCGGAAATGTTTTCCCGCCAGTACGTTGATTTCAGAGAGGTGCTGGTAATCCGGCATGAAGTCGAGCGCTTCCTTGGCCGGGAAAACGAGGTTGAGGCTCTTGGTGAATCCTTTAAATGCCAGCAAGTACTCAAAGCGCACATCTTCATCGTAAAAAAGGTCGAAAAAGGCGTCATGGTCGTTGAGGTCGGTCAAGCCGTGCTTTTCAAAAAACGCCATAATCGACCGGTGGACGGCCCGCAAATCATCCAGCTCTTTTTCCGGAAAGCTCAGGGCATCGAGAACGTCCTTCTGCTCGCGCTCGTCGGAGATTTCGATGGCCTTTTTTAAATGGTGGCCGATGCCGACGTAATCGACCACGAATCCCTTGTCCTTCCCTTCGCCGCCGACCCGATTCACCCGGGCGATGGCCTGCAGCAGGTTGTGGGCAACGACCACCTTGTCAAGATACATCACCTGCTCCACCGGTGCGTCGAAACCGGTGAGCAGCATATCCCGGACGATGACGATACCCATGTCGCCGGTGATTCCCTCATCTTCGCCGTCAAAAGGAAGCTTGAAGCTCTTGATGCTCGTTTCGTGCCTTGACTTATCCGCATACGCCTTAATATGCGGCAGATCGTTGTGCCCTCCGGATATGATCACATCGGCTTGCAGTTTTTTGAGCCGGTCCAGATCGATGCAGTTCGGATTGTCTTTTTCAAGGGCGGCGATGGCCTTGACGATAGCCGCATCGACGTAGGTCTTATACCGTACGGCTGCTTCCCGTGAGACAGCCACCACCTGGGCCTTGTAGCCGTTGGGAAAGACGTGGGTCAGGTAGTGTTTTACCATATCTCCGGCCTTGGCCTTGATGGTGGATTTGGCTTCAAGATAGGCGTCACGGGAGCCGTAACCGAGGATCTCCATGCGCTCTTGCAAGTTATATTCGCTGAACACATCGGCAAAGGCGGTGTCCATGCCTTGCTGGTCCGCCACCTCGGCATTGTGGGTGCGGCCTTCGTAAACAATCTCCAGGGTTACACCGTCCTCGATGGATTGGCGCATGGTGTATTTGTCGATATAATCGCCAAAGACCCGCTCGGTCTTGTCGATGGGGGTGCCGGTGTAGCCGATTCGGGCCGCCTTGGGGATCCCCTTGTCCAGATTGGCCCCGAGCATGGCGTACTGGGAGCGGTGCGCTTCGTCGGTCATCACCAGTATATGCGGGCTGGGATTTAACTCCGGAAAGGTTTGCGTCAAGTCCGCTTCGCGGAACTTATGGATCATGGCCATCACCAGATCCGAAGAATCTGAGCGCAAGAGGTCTTTCAGGGTGCGGATGCTGTCGGCCACCTTGACGGTAAAGCCGATACTCTGACTGGTTTCCGAAAGCTGCTGCTCCAGTTGGGTGCGGTCGGTGACAAAGACCACCTTCCACTTGGAAAGGGTCGGATGGCGATACATCTCGCGCACCATGAACATCATGGTCAGCGATTTGCCCGAGCCTTGGGTGTGCCAGATAATACCGCTGCGCTCGCGGGGGTTGCGGCCGTCAAGCAGGCGCTGCACCCCCAGCTTTACCGCACGAAACTGCTGGTAGCGACCGACTATCTTGATGGTCTCGCCTTTGTCGTTGGTGGAAAAGAGGGTAAATGTACGGATCAGATCGAGCAGGTTGTCGCGGTCGAGCATGCCGGCCACCAGGCGCTGCTGGTCGTTGGGACCACTGGCGCCATGTTCCAGGTCCTCCACGCTGCGGGGATAGGGGTCCGCCCAGCGGAAAAAGAGGCGCTCGCTGTGGGTAGTGATGGTGCCGAACTTGGCCTCCTGGCGGCAGGTGGCGACCATGAACTGGTTGTAATAAAACAGCGGCGCACTGCCTTCGCCCTTGGCCCCGCGCTGCTCGCTGTAACGCAGCATCTGGGCAATGGCCTCGGCCATGGGCTCCTTGACTTTGGGCGATTTGCACTCGATCACCACAACCGGCAGGCCATTTAAGAAAAGCACGATGTCCGGAAGAATGTGGTGCTCGGTGCCCAGAATGCGCACCTTGAACCGGCAGACCGCAATAAAGCGGTTTTTGACCCGGTGCTTGAAATCGATAAAATGTACCGTTGGGCTTTTTTCGCCTGTCTTTCGGTTTTCGCTGACGCTGGTGTTTTCCAACAGCAGGTTCAGGACATGGCGATTGTTCTCGATCAGGCTGGTACCGGGAAAACCGGCGGTGAGCTGCTTGATCACCTCTTCCACCTGGTCGTCTTCCAGCCAAGCATTGATGACCTTCAACTGCTCGCGCAGCACCGCCGGCATCACCACCTCGGTAAAGCTATCCCGGTAGCTGTCGGCTGGATGCTGCTTATTATCGAGGTCGGTGATCTCCCAGTCCAAGCCGTCAAGCTGATCGAGCAGCGGCTTTTCGACGTGGTTGCGCTCGTCTATTCTCAAGAGTGAAGTTTGACGGGTGCAGTTTGACGTCATGTTGCTCCCCCTGTTCGTTCGCCGGACCGAATTTTACCCTTCTCCCTTCCAGATTGAAGCTTCGTCTTCAGTCGCTTGATTATGGTCGTGAGAATGGCAATAATTTCGTCGCATTCCTGAGTGAGAGGATCAAGACTTTTTGAGTCAAGCATTTCGGCAGCCGCAATCAAACGGAGCCAATAGTGTGATTCTCGGGCTTCCTTGCAGGCAATGCTGTATTTACTCACAAAGTCCGCTTCGCTCTGTGAGCCTTGCCCCTCCTCGACATTCGCCCCGATGGAGGTTCCGGAGCGGAGGAGTTGGTTCGCGAGCGAGCGTGATATCCCGGAAGAACTGTCCAAATGCTGACACAGCTTCACGATTCTCTGTGCGAATTGAAATGTCCGATCCGGCAAATCACTTTTCATCGTCTTGGATTTCTCCTCTTTTTTTCAAACTTCCCACTTCAATCTTCAAACTTCTCCTCATTCCTCCTTGACAACCCAGTGTCCACCCTTGGCCGGGCCAATGCGTTTTAATTTGCCTTCTGCCTGGAGTTTTCGAATATTTCGCTCTATCGATCTCTCTGTAATCCCGATTTTTGAAGCCATTTCAGGAATGGTAATGGAAGCGTTCTGTAAAATCAGTTCAATAATTTTCCCCGACGTTTTCCCCGACGTTTTCCCCGACGTTTTCCCCGACGTTTTCCCCGACGTTTTCTCTTTTGTGTCGGCGTGCGCTCTCTCGTCCGATTCTGCCTTCGGATGCGCCGGCAGGCGGATCAGAAAATAGCTGCGGTCGTCATCCGTCTCGAACTCGGGGGGTGGAGAGCCATTCTCTTTCATCACTTTTAGAACCTTTGAAATCCCGGTGGAACGACCTTCGGTGAGATCCAGCTCCTTGAGGAAATCGCCGATTCGGCGATTGCGGTAGCGGCGGCTGACAGCTTTGCCGGCCCGCAGGTCCGCCATCCGAATGGAACGGTTCGGGCCGGGGAAACTCAAAACCACCAGGTCATCCGGGCTGATTCGCACTTCAATCGGCTCGCGAATCTCGTAGGATCGGTGGTAAACGGCATTGACCACCGCTTCCTCAATGGCGGCATAGGGAAAGTTCCAGAAACGCTCGGCCTCGGCCCGGTCGGGGTGTTTAACGACGGTTTGTTTGAGATAATTTGCCTGGATATAGTTCAGCGCGTCACGCGCGATCTGGGCAAGAGGGCCTTCGAAGGTTTTCTCGTCAAAGCGATTTCCACCCGCGCCTTCCGGAAACCAGAGCACATCGATCTGTGTTGTCGGAAAGAATCGCTTCGGGTGCTCATTGAAAAAGAGGAGGCCGACGTTTTTCGGCAAAGGCGCTTCCGTTGGTCCCCCCACTACATTGATTTGTCGGCCCAGGGCTTCGATCGAGAGGTTTCGCGCCTCATCGGCAAGACCACTGCCCACTTCGCTCAGGAATTCTTCCATCAACCGGGGTGACAGATCATCCATTGTTGCGATCTGGCTAAAACGGTCATCAAAAGGAACACTGGCCGTGAGGCTGATCAACTCACGCTCATCGTCGCCTTTCGCCTCGACCGTGCTCGAGTAACGACGTATGTAATAGCGGTAATCCTTCTTGCCGGTCGTGACGAACCTAGGAACCTTGTAGGGCCGGTTCTGTCCTCCCGGCGCCCACAGGACCACAAGGTTGCGGCCTGCGAACCGCTCGACACTCAGCAGGGGGAAATAGGGCGGCCTGATTTGGTTGCAACATCCCAGAAGTTCACGCTGGATGCCATCCAGTTGATTGTCAGGCACACCTGCCGGCGGAAAAACGGGCATCCCGGCTTCGTCGCAGTCCTGCCCGATTACGACATATCCGCCCCCGAGATTTTCAAAGTCATTGGCAAAGGCGCAGAGGGTGCGCATGATCGGGTCAGGGTTCCATCCCTTTTTATACTCGATACGGTCGCCCTCAACCTTTCGCTGTCGCAGCAGGTCCTCGAGATTGATGGGGAGTTTGGAACTCATGCGCCGGCCTCCTGTGGTTCCGTAAAGAGGGGGGCGACGCACATCTTGCCGGTGAGTAGGTCGAGTAATAGCTTTTCGTCGTAGTTGCGTTTGTCAATCCGATAACCACCTGTAGATTTGCTCATTACATAATCCCATAATGATCTCTAAGTTCTTTATGAACTGCTCGATGATTTTCTTCAACTTCCTCAGGCGTCCAACACGAGTATTTGTTCAAAACTCTAAGTGAATTCGGGCAGCTATTTATCCGTTTCTCAAAATAGCGTATTTTTTTGTCAGCATAGTCTAAGTTCCCCTGAGATGTGTTTTTTCTAGTGGTAATTAAAACCAGATTTCCCAACCGATCTGTCCATTCGGCACGCTGTTCGTCTGTAAAGTCTCTCCTCCATTGACTGGTATCCGCAGGGTTTTGCGGCAGGATATGCTCCACCGAAAGAGACTCTATACTCATCCGTTGGCTGTCATCATGAAACAGATAATCCAGTTTCAGCAGCAGACAGCGGGTAAATCGTCTGCCATACACTGCCGAATCAATGGCACGCTTAAATGCGTCCTGTTCAATAGCGAAGCAGATATTATTAATAATCGCGGTAGTATCAGCCGCTATTTCCACGGCACGTATAATCTCGTTCATGTTTTCAATACGAGTGGTAGGGGTGTATTGTACTACCCAATCGCCAGAGAACTTGTTATCCAGCAATTCCAAAAACCGCATAATGTTATCATGTCCAAAACGGTCGTAGTATCGAAGTAGTGGGGGTATCCAGTCGGTAGAGGGCAACCCGGCGAGCATCACTTTAATAAGGTTGTCAAAACGGAAAGAGTTTCCCGTCTGTCCGTAATTGTCGCCTTCGAGTAGGGTGTCATAATATTTAAGATAGCGGTCGACCAATTCAAAGGTGTCTTTGCCCTTTTTTAAAAGAGGTGCTTTTAATTGCCCCGTGGTTTTATCCTTTTCGCGAGGACGATAGATTTTTTGTTCAAACTCATCCAGCAAACTCAGCCGAGCCTTTTCCTTTACAAGAATTGTACGAAGATGGTTCAGGAACCGGTCAAAGTCGTCGCCCAATTCGCCTTCTGCTTCTTCCCACAGCTTTGCATAACGAGCTTTTTCTTTATCATTCTCAAGAGCACCTAAATTTTGGGATTTTAGGATATCGCTATTGCGGAGGGGAACACCGCGATCGTTCAGGATAGTAAACAGCCGAAATGCATCGTCCAGGTCTTCTGTTGCCACGTAGATCAGAAGGACATTGTTGGAAAGGTAGGTTACAAAATCCACCAAGTCAATTTTTTTATTTGAATCGCTGAGGTATTTATGAATTTCTAACACAGCTGTGGCCATGTTACGAATCGAAGGATCGTCTTTTGTTTTTGCCAGCTCTATGAGTTTCTCGCTTTGTTTTGTAGCCCCATCAGCCTTGATAAACTCATTCACGAAATCCTGAACTGACTCGCGGATTGCAAACATAATTCTCGTTCGTTCCGGGATTTTATGTATTTTATTCCCTTTTTGAAAAATGGAACTTATACAGATTTCATGTACATCAGAGTCGGTGCACAAATCACGAATACAGCCAAAAAGCATCAGGAGGGTGGTCATTCGCTGCTGACCATCCAACAAATCGTTTTCATCAAAATCTAGCCCTGGTGCAGATCCTGCTCGCTTGGTCTGAAAAACGAAAGAACCAAGGAAATACTCCTGATCGGGCTTCTCCGCATGAGCAAATGTAAGATCATCCAGCAAGTCATTGATTTCGTCTGCCCCCCAAATATATGGCCGCTGGTACTCGGGAATGCGGAACCACATATTTGAGAAAATATCCTTGACCAGAATTTTTTCGCTTTTAATTTCGCGTTTTGCAGGCATTGATTATCTCCTGTTCTTTACAATTATATCAAGCAAATATGATCGCGTTCGTCGAGTTTGATGTGGATAGTGGGCCTTTTTTCTGATCATACGCCAACTTCCTTCTTTTCCAGTAACGGCGTGACCCGCACCTTGCCGGTGAGCAGGTCTGCCATCAAAGCGGTTTTGAGGGAGCGGAGTTTTTTGAAACTCTCAAAGCATGAACTGATGGTGTTTCTCATGCTGGTGAATCGTTTGACAATCTCGCATTGCTCATTCAAGCTGCTCGGGAATGCCGCATGTATGCCTCTTAGGTTTGTCGGATTGATATTAACTTGCTGGACTGCTGGGGTGGCGAGTCTGCGCATCGCAACCTGGGTTGGCTCCCAGTTCAACCAGACATTCAACAGTTCGGAAAGCAGCATATTAGGGTCTGGATTCAAGCGAACAAGATACGAAGCAAATGTCGCTTTCTCTACCTGGCCTCGCCAAATGCCAGTTCGACCAACATGTTCCCAACTATTCGTTCTATTGAACAATACATCACCATCTCGCAGCCACAATTTTTCAGGGACTTTTAGGTCGGTGTATTTCAGGTCAAAAATATCAGCCTCCCCTTTGAAAAAATTATTCATTCGCAATACAGGATTTCCAGACTCACCAAGTGAAGTTGAGATGCCATATTCTGCTGACGGAACAAAGCGTGACAAAAGCGTGCAGTCCCACTCAACCGGAATCCTCCCAAGCGGCGAGTCTTTGAATTGGTGGGTTTGTTCGGAGCGGAGGTTGCCGTGTTCGTCGATGCCGTGGGTGAGGAGGTCCTGCATCAGGCCGGTCTTGATGCGCTGCTGCTTGGCGATCAACGCCTCGGTCTGTTCAATGGCCCGGTCCACCGTCGATAGGATCTCGGCGATTTTGGTTTGTTCGGGCTTTGGAGGGGTGGAGACTTCAATTTTGTATAGTGTATCTCGCGACAGGCTGGGGACGCCAGTCGCTTCATTCATCTGGCGCAGGTCGATTGTCTGAAGAAAGTAGAACAACCATAGTGGAACCGATTCGGCGAAGTCGCTAAGATAGTAGGCAGTATCAATGGTCCAGAATCTACCAGTAGCGAAATGAACTCGATCAATGGTTCCCTTCCTTCCTAAAATAATCGAGTCGCCTTCATATAAATAATCGTCGCCAAGTCGTTCAGCCCCTCCTGTTCCGACAACAGGATATGGTCCATCGGGCGCCAAAATTTCGATTGGTGATTTTCCATAATTGATAGTTGCGAGGTCCCGCAATGTCTTTTTATCCCAACCTTCCAAAACCTTCACTTCACACCTCGCTCTTTACCCTTCGCCTGACCTTCTTCATCCCACATGTCCCGATAGGCACGGACATATGAGGCGGTTGCCTCAGGGTCTATTTCGAAGTAGTAGCAGCAAAGTTTTTTATATAAACGGACCATCCCTGCGTCGAAGCCAAAATCGAGCATGCCGTCAAGCAGGTGTTCGATGCGCTGGGGATCGCGGCACCGGGTTCGCAATATATCCTCTATCTCAGGAGCATATTGTTTTTCAGCTTGCCGCGCAAGCCGCCGGGTTGCCCGTGCAATTTTGCCGATAGACTGAACAAGGTCATCCATCTGTGGTTTCGCTTTTCTTTTTAATCCCGTTGAATTCGACGGGATTAAAGCTTGGGTTTTTGTCTTTGCTCATCTCAAATTTCCCCCCTTTCGCCCTTAATCGTTCCTCCGAAATAACCAAGGCTTTGGAGAAACCCCTCTATCGTCTTTAAGGTTTCGGCCCGGCGGCTTTCCAGTTCGCGGCTGGAAACAGCATATTTATCCCAGAGGTTTTCCACCATGGCGATAAGGCGCCGTTTTTCGGTATTGAGGTAGCGGTTTAGCTCATTGGTCACCAGATCATAGATCTTTTTCAGGATGAGTTCGCGGGCCTCGGCCTCGGTGAGCTGCCCGCCGATGGCCGTAAGTATTCCGTCGGTTTTGGCAAGGCGCGCGTTCAGGGCCGCTTTGTCTTTGTTCAGGGCGGTGATATTTTTCTTTTCAGCCTTGTTTTTTGAATCCAGTTCGGCCAGTTGGGCCTCCACCTGCCGGATCAGTTCCAGGCTTTCGGCCTTGAACTCGTCGCCGCCCAGGCGTTTAAGCTGGAGTTTGAGGGCCAGTTCGTCGGTTTTTGTTTTCAGGCCGGTCTTGGCATCCTTGATGCGATTTTCGATGGCCTTGATCGCCTTGTCCTGGGCCTTGAGGTTTTTCAACTCCTTGCGGGCGGAGCTGCCTTCACTCCCCTTGAGGTCGTCGATGAGGTCTTTTAGGGCTTTCTTGATGACGGCGGCGGTGACTTTTTCGTCCTCCTCCGGTTCATAACCGGCGACCTCCTGGGCGGTTTCCAAGGCTTCTGCCAGTTCGCTCTGTGCCTCGCTGATCCGGGCGTCGAGGGTTTCGGTGGCGTCGGCTTCAGCTTGGAAGCAGTCGGCGATCAGATAATCATCAGGAATCAGGCTGTGGTGCCAGCCGGTGGATATGATGGTTTTAAGATCATACCGGATCTGCTGCCACCAGTTGACAAAAACCCCGGCACTTTTAAACTCGTCCAGCACGCCCAAGGGGATGAGCTTATCCTTTAAGGTGATCAGCAGTTCGAGGCGGACTTCGGGCATCTTTTTGCCCCCGTTGCGGGACTGGCGCAGCTGGGCAAAGTCGTCGCGGGCCACGGCCCACCAGGCTTCCAAGGTGTTTTGGTGGGCGCTGAGGGTCTTATTGAGTTCGGGGGCGGCTTCGAGGGTGGTCTTGATGGCTGGTTTGACGTCGATTTTCGGGACAAAAGATAGATAGCCGGGTCGTTCGGCCTGAAAGAGTACGGTTGATTTGATACCGAACCTGGAGAAATCATTTTGTCTGGCCTGAACTTCGGCCTCGGGCACGCCGCCGATGAGGTGGGCCTGCACATCCTCGGGTTCCGGATCGGGCGTATTGTCCACATAGCGGCGGATGTTGAGGTTGTAGTCGTGGGTCTCGACGATCTCGGTCTTATCGACCAGACGGCTGTACTTGGGTATCTCCCGTTTGTGGGTAAAGACAAAATCGATTTTCTCTATGTCTTCGGGGCGCAGCTTGTTCTGGGCCTTGCCTTCGGCGTATTCGCGGTCGGCGTTGATGAAGAGCACCTTGTCACGCAGGGCGTCGGGCTTGTTCTTGTTGGCCACGATCACGCAGGCGGGAATGCCGGTGCCGTAAAAGAGCCCGGGCGGCAGGCTGATGATGGCCGCGATGACATCATCCTCGATGAAGATTTCGCGAATGAGCTTTTCCTTGCCGCCCCGAAAAAGGACGCCGTGGGGCATGATGGTGGCCATGTGACCATCGGATTTGAGGCTGGCCAGCATGTGCTGGACGAACATAAGATCGGCCTTCTTGCCGGTCTCGGGGCACCATTCACGAAAGCGATTGGGAAACTTCAGGGTGGCCCGGCTGTAATTCTGGGAGAACGGCGGATTGGCAAGGACGTGGTCGAACTTTCGTATTTGTCCGTTTTCCAGAATCAGGGGATCCTCCAGGGTGTCCCCGTTTTCAATGGTAAAACGGTTGATGTTGTGCAGGATCATGTTCATGTTGCAGATTGACCAGACCGTGCCGTTGGAGTCCTGCCCGTAAAGAGCCAGATCGTTGGGGTCTTGCCCTTGCTCCTCGACGTACTGGTGGGCCTGAATGAGAAAACCGCCGGAACCGGCAGTGGGGTCGTAGATCTCATTGCCCGCTTCGGGCTTGGTGAGTTGCACCAGCAGCCGCACGACCTCGGCGGGGGTGTAGAACTCGCCGCCTTTTTTGCCCGCGCTGTCGGCGAAGAACTTGATCAGGTATTCGTATGCCGCTCCGAGCAGGTCGGGAAACTCGAAATTGTCGTTGACCAGGACAAATTGAGGCTGGTTAAAGTGGTCGAGCAGGTCCTTCCACTTCTGGTCGGGAATCTTGGTCTTGCCTTTGACGGCATTGAAATCAATGTTGTTTTTCAGCACCCCGGCCAAGACATCGTTTTCATCTTCAATGGCGGCGATGGCCTTGTTGAGCATATTGCCGATGTCGTGCTTGAGGTGCTTGAGCGGGGGGACTTCATCGCTGTTTTCATCGATCCATGACCCATGCCAGCGAGCACGGGGCGGGACGAAAAAGGTCTCGCCATAGGAGGTTTTATCTTCAAGAAGTTCCTTTAAGAGGGCAGGGTCTTTGATGTGGGCAAAGTCTTTTTTCCGAAGATTCTCCCGCTTGCGGTCGAATTCGTCCGACAAGCGCTTGAGAAAGAGCATCCCGAAAATAAATTCCTTGAACTCCGAGGCGTCCATCTTGCCGCGCAAAATATCGGCTGCCTTGAATAGAAACGATTCGAGTTGAGAGAGGGTGATTTTTTCAGATTTCATTTAAGAACTTCTTTTAATTTCAAAACGTCTCCTGAGATCATTCAGGCGATTGTGGGGAATTAAATTGTCGTGTTGCAGGCGCCCCACAACAATCGCCGGCGAAATCTGCTGTTCTTTCGCGAAGTCTTCAACGGCTGCCTTGCTTTGATAATTGGCGGTTGAAAAAAATTTTTGCCAGGCGTTTATCGGAATTAAAAAGTTTGCGGCAAAGCAGTCGGCCTCTTTTTCTTTCTCGGTCCGGCCGTCGTTGTCTTCGATGAAAACTTCTTTCTTTCCGTGCAGAAGGATATGGCCGGATTCGTGAAAAAAAGTAAACCAGAGCAGGTCTTCAAACTTTCCGCGTAAGCTTAACTGGATCATGGCCTTTTCCGGGGTCAGCCAGCGGGTAGCTCCGTAAACCGGAGCGCCCTTGATCGAGGGCGTAAAAACAACCGCCACCCCCGACTCGGCGCATAATTGAATCGTTTTGCTCTCAAACTGCTGTGGCTCGGAACGTGTTAAATGGCGGATGGTTGTTAAGGCGGACTTGAATTTTTCTTTGTCAAACGTCTCGCAAATTCTTTCCTGCGCCTGTAGTTCCCCCTTTCTCAACCACACCGAGCAGGCTTCCGGTTTAGCGGCAAAGGCGTTTGACTTGCGATAAACGGTCGCCGGCGAAAGCCATAATTTTTCCCATTGCCGGGAAGAGGCGATGCCGAAAAAACGCAGCAGGGCGTCCACCTGGTTGATTTTATTTTTGTGTTTTTCGATCCAGCCGGCTTTAACCATCGGGCTGATCGGGAAATCATCCAGCCATTGTATTTCTTTCTGCAAACGCTTGCGTTCGTTCTGGCGGGCAATGCTCTCACGGTAGCGTCGTTCACGGTTGTTCCAGAAACTCGCGGGAGTCCCTAGAACTTTTTCAAGCTCCATCGCCGTTGTCGGCGTGATGGCCGCATAATGGTTAATGATATCGTTTATGAATTTTGGAGTTTTGCCGATGCGGTCCGCCAACTCGGCCTTGGTCATGCCGGTGGTATCAATAACCTCTTGCAATGTGTCGCCGGGCGGGGTAACGACATCGGGCGTATATTCGTTTTGAATTTGTTTAATCATGATAATCCTCCGACAGTTCAAGGATTCGAATAGCAGTCACCCTGTCCCAGTCCAGGCCTCCGTCTTTCTTTTTAGGAACAGGGTTATCGGCCGGTTCGAATACCATCCGGTATCCCTGATCGAGCTTTAGCGCTAATTGACCGGCCCGGTTGCCTTTGAGTTCATGACAATAGGCTTGAGGTAAAAAGCGCATGACTGCCAGATTTTCGGCATCAGTCAGTTCATCCAGACGGGCCCTGATCAGCTTGCTTCTTCGGGGATTGCCTTTATATTTTTGCTTTAATTTGGATTCGTCGTTTGAGATGATTCGGTCTTTTTGTTTTTTAAACAGGATATCCATTATGAACTCGAATGTCAAGTTTAATTAACCAAATAGGTTAATCATAATAATTCTAAATAAAAACAAAACCCCTCATCTCATTATGGAGAAAAGGGGTTTTTGCTGGCATCAAACAACCCTCCATTTATCTTTAGTTTGAACGGGTACGATGATTATTTTGTAGTTGATAGTATATAACCTGATAATAATCAAGAGGCGACGGGTCAAAACAGTAATTCTGGGCGAACAGATTAAAGTGGATATTTCCTGTAGATATTTGAGTTAAATAGAGTATTCGTGATAATTT
>JARGFK010000003.1 GCA_029211065.1 Desulfobacterales bacterium | reverse complement strand
GGCAATCCCCAGGCGTTTTAGCGCATCGGCCAGCTGCGCCACCTCGTCATAGAGCCGGGCATAGGTCATGCGCACCACCGGTCGGCCTTCACCTTTAAAAATCAGGGCCGTTCGGTCGTCCCGGTACCGCAGCAGGTTCTCGGCAAAATTAAGATGGGCGCCTGAAAACCACCTGGCTCCGGGCATCCGGGTCGCATCATCCACCACCTCGGTATAGGGCTTTGAAGCGATGATGCCGCCAAAATCCCACATGGCCGCCCAGAAGTCTGAAATATTCTCGATGGACCATCCGTACAGCCCGTCATAGTCCACAAACTCACGGCCATACCGGGTGTTGACCGCGTCCATAAACCGGTACAGGTTCGTACTTTCAATTCTTTGCTGTGAAGGTTTCCATAACAGTTCAGCCATATTCTATCCTTTTCCTCCTGTCTTGCGGCGGTTGCGGTCCATCTGCGATTTTAAGCGTCACGGGCGCATGGTATGTCTTTTGATCCATCGCACGGTCCTTATAAAAGTCCGGCCGCCTTCGGGGCATAGAGAATGATGCCTGGGAAAATCGCAAGGATGGCGATGGCAAGGCACATCAGCAGCAGAAACGGAACGACTCCCCAATAGATATCAGCGAGCTTGATCCCGGGGGGTGCGATCCCCTTTAGGTAGAAGATCGCATAGGCGAAAGGCGGCGACAGAAATGACGTCTGCAAGACAACAATATTCATCATGGCAAACCAGATCGGATCAAAGCCGAGCTTCAACGCGATGGGCGAAAACAGCGGCACGACAATCATGACGATGCCGATCCAGTCCAGAAAAGCGCCCATAATAATGATAATTACCCACATGGTAATGACGATTCCCCATCTGCCGAAAGGCAGCGCCATCACCAGGTTTTCAACGACGTCGCCGCAGCCCAGCCGCATGAAGATACTCGTGAAAAAGGAGGCCCCGATGACGACCAGATAGACCATGGCGGATGTCTTCATGGTTCCGATCGCCGCTTGTTTCAGGGTTTCCCAGGTAAGCGCTTTGTAGGCGGCGGCCATGATGACCGCAGCCAGGGCGCCGATGGCGGCCGCTTCGGTGGGCGCGGCCAATCCGAAAAAGATCGTGCCGAGGACGGCCAGAATGAGCAGGCAGACAGGCAATACCGAGGTTACGATCATTTTGAGCTTTTGGAGAACAGAGACTCTTCTTTCCAGAGATATGGCCGGCCCTTTTTGGGGCTTCAGATAACATAAAATCATGACATACAAAACATATAGCAGTGAAAGCAGCAATCCGGGAATAAAGGCGCCGATCAATAAAGCGCCGACGGAGACGTTCGCAACTGGAGCATAGACCAGAATCAGGATGCTCGGCGGAATCAGAATACCCAAAGCGCCGCCGGCGCAAATGGATCCGCAGGCCAGCGGTTTGTCGTATTTATATTTAAGCATCGCCGGCAGCGCCATAATCCCCATCGTCACCACCGTCGCCCCAACGACGCCCGTTGCTGCGGCAAAGATCGTGCAGGCCAGAATCGTCGCAATCGCCAGCCCGCCCCTCAACCCCCCGAACAGGACATACATGGCATCGAATAGCCTTCCGGCAATCCCCGCCCTTTCGATGACGATTCCCATGAATATAAACAGCGGAATGGCGATCAGAATATAATCCGAAAGCGTAACGAACATGCGCAGCATGAAAACATTGCCGATCTGTGGCCCAACAAAGATTATGCCAAAGATCATGGCGATGCCGGCCAGGGAAAAACCGATCGGAAAACCGAGCAGAATCACACCGATCAGAGAGGTCAACATCAAAAAGGTGATTATTTCTACGCTCATGAGAGTTCCAATTCCTTTCCTTTAATCAGCATGTACAGCTCCTTGATAAACACCTCGATTCCCTGGAGGATCAACATGGCAATGCCGATATAAATCCATGTCTTGTAAGGGTAGATCGGGGGCATGAAGCCGGTCATGGATCGTTCCTGTATCTTCCATGAATTCAGCAGATGAGGCGTCAGCATCCAAATGATATTGATCCAGCACAAAAAAAACAGCGTCAGCAAAAAGAATACATTCAGAAAGGCCTGCTTCCTGCGCGGGAGATTTGCGGAAATCAGATCAACGCTGACATGTCCGCCGGACTGCCAGGTAGTGGCCATTCCGAAGATCATGGTCATACTGCACAGAAAATAGGTCAGATCAAAGCTCCACTGAGTCGGCGCATTGAAACCGTAGCGTGCCACGACCTCATAGGTCAGGGTCAGAATCAACAGAAAAACAAGAAAAGAGGCATATCGGGCGATTTTCTCATTGACGCTATTGATGATTTTCATCATCGTGATAATGTTTTTCATAATCACATCCCTTAAGTTTCTCATCTCCTGGATAGCGCCCCTTCTCAGGGGCACGCCGGAACCCTCGCAACCGTTCCGCCCGGTCAGCGCAGCCGAACAGAAACCTTCGGACAAAGGGCAACGCCGGGACTCCCCGGCGCTGCCTTCAGCAGAACAACATTACTTTCGGACCGGCACCATAAAATACTCATAGTCAGAAAACTGAACCCAGAAGTCCTGTACGGACTTCCATGTTTTAGCGTAAAGGGCATTATTTTTCTTCTTTACATCGGCATCGATATAAGCCCAGGCCTGTTTCCGAAACTCTCTCTGGGCTTCGTCGGAAACCCGTGTCAGCTTCTTGCCTTGTTTCTCCCATTCGTCAAGCGTTTGGATGCCCAGCACGATATCCTGCGTCCAGCTCCAGAGCGTGGTAGCCATCGAGGCTGTCTGGATCATGGCTTTGTATTCATCGGGAAGGGCGTTGTACTTGCCCTTGTTGAAACCAAGCTCAAAATAACAGGTCGGCTGATGCATGCCGGGTCCGGCAACATATTGGGTCACTTCATGGAATCCCTGCTGCTTGTTCACAATCGGTGAGGAAAATTCCGTGGCATCCAGAATGCCCCTTTGCAGAGCAGGATAGAGTTCCGTACCGGGCAGCATCGTGACGGCGACCCCCATTCCCTTAAGGATTTCACCCCACCAGCCCGGCGTTCTGTACTTCAAGCCTTTCCAGTCTGTAAGTGTCGTCAGGGGCTTGTTGGAATGCGCCAGAAGTTCCGGATGTGTCACGCCGCCGGGAACAACCATAAGATTCTTGCCCATTTCGTCGTACATCTGCTGCATGAGTTCCTTGCCGCCGCCGGCATAGAGCCAGGTCGTATGCATCAGCGGTTCAAGTGACATGGGGATCGATGCGAAAAAAGGCGCGGCCGGATGCTTGCCCATCCAGTACCCGGTCCAGCTATGGTATGCATCGAGGGTGCCTGCGGCGGTCGCTTCCATAACCTCAAGCCCCCCGACAACGGCGCCCGCAGGAAGCACCTTGATATTGAAATTTCCACCACTCATCTCTTTGACACGCTTGGCAAAGTCTTCGGCCATTTGATGCAGCAGCCATCCTTGCGCCCAGGTGGTTTGCAACGTCCAATTCACCTTGGTTGCCGCTTGCGCAGGTCCCCCGATAATCAAGGACCCCACCCATATCAAGACAAAGATAAAGGCCAACATTTTGCTTTTCATTTTATCCTCCTTTGTAGATTATTGTTGTGACTAATTAAAACCATCGCCCCCCAATCATATAATGAAGTGATCACCTCCTCCTGGAATTCCTGATTTAAATTTTCTTTTCGGCATAAGTCAGCACCATGCCCCCGTCAAATAACAGATCGCCGCCGACGAGGTACCTGGCAAAGCGTGAAAACCCGAAGATAAAAAGATTCGCCACTTCGATGGGCGACATCATCTCTTTGACACGGGAGTTTCCCATCATGACATCCCGCACAACCTCATCCGGGGTGATCCCCCGTTGCTTGGCCTGGGAAGGGATCTGCTTTAAAGCCAAAGCGGTTTTAACAAACCCGGTGCTAACGGAAAAGGAACGGATATGCCCGTTGCCTTCGGCAGCAATGGATTGGGATAATGCGCGCAGTCCGAACTTGGTGATGTTATATGCCGGCTTGTTGAGGGTACAGATGTGGGCATGCGCGGAAGCCATGTTGCCGATGGCCCCCTTGCCGTCCTTTCCTTTTTTGATGTGCGGGATACACAGTTTGGAAAGATAAAACGGCGCCCGCAGCATGATTTTCAGCATGTAATCGTATTTTTCCATGGGAAAATTTTCAATGGCGTCAATGTGCTGAATCCCTGCAATGTTCGCCAGATACCGAATGGCGCCGACCTTTGCCGCCTCGGAAACGGCATGCTGGAGATCATCATCGTTCGACAAGTCGGTTTTTATAAAAATCATCTGGCCCCCGAAACCCCGGGCCAGCTGCTGCGTCTTTTTGCCTTCAACTTCATCAACATCCAACCCGACGCTCACGAGGTTGTTTGCCGCTGCTGCAATTGCCACCGCCCGGCCAATGCCGCTGGCAGCCCCGGTGACAATACAGACATTGCCATGATTGAAATCATTGTCCTTCAGGAACAAAATATCGTCTTTAATGATTTCCGGCTCTGCTATGTTCATTTTCGTCCTCCCTAAAATTATTAAAAAAAATCAGATACAATTAAAGAACCCTGCGGTCCGCTTGGACGAGTCGGGGAATGCATTCGCCTTTGCGGTCAACTTATTGGCTATGCGAATTTTATGCCGAACCACCTCATCATCAGTCATCGGGTTGGCCGCAGCCGCATATAGCGTTTTTATACAATGTATTTCAGTCGGTTAGACATATTGGTGGAAATAGCTGTTGCCTTAAACGCTCAAAGCGCGTATATGTATCAAAACGTATCAAAATAGGTACATATAGCAAATATGATACGGAGGTGCTGTTAAAGTGAAAAAGAAACAAGCGCCGGAAACCAATCAGCGTAGGGTTAAGAAACAACGCCTTTCCTTGCCTACCGTTAAAAATCTCCAGCTTCAGCCCGATATGTTCCAACTCATATTCGACAGCATTTACAACGGCTGCATTGTTACCAACAGAGATGGCTACGTTATTTACTTCAACAAGCCCTACGGCTTGTTCTTGGGAATCGACCCCGCCGCCCAGATCGGAAAGCACTGCACCGAAGTGGTTGAAAATACCCGCATGCACATTGTGGCCCAAACCGGTGTGCCGGAAATCAACCACACCCAGCGGATTATGGGGCAGGATATGGTGGTTCAGCGGATCCCCATCAAAAAGAACAACGAAGTAATTGCAGTGTTCGGTCAGGTGATGTTTAAAGATGTGCGCGATGTCGGCCGGCTTGCCAAAAATCTCTCTCTGCTGGAATCCAAGGTGCAGCATTATGAGCAGGAATTGATCGCCCTTCGCTCCACGCGCTATACCATAGACAGCATCGTGGGGATAAGTCCGGCAATCACATCGTTGAAACGGGAAGCGCTGAATGCCGCCGCCAAAAATCTGCCGGTCTTGATATCGGGAGACTCCGGCACCGGCAAGGAACTCTTTGCCCAGTCGATTCATCATGCCAGCCCCAGAAAGATGTATCCCTTTGTTAGAATCAACTGTGCCGCCATTCCCAATGATTTGCTGGAGTCCGAACTTTTTGGCTACGAAAAAGGGGCGTTTACCGGCGCACGGTCGGAAGGCAAACCGGGAAAGTTTGAGCTGGCCCACCGCGGCTCAATGTTTCTGGACGAAATCGGTGATTTACCCCTGGAAATGCAGCCGAAACTGTTGCGGGCCCTGGAAGAAAAAGAATTTGAACGGGTGGGCGGCAATACCGTTATCCGGGCGGATTTTCGGCTCATCACCGCAACCAATCAAAACCTGGAAGAAAAACTGAAAACCGGGAGTTTTCGCAAGGATCTTTTCTACCGGCTCAATGTCATCCCGCTGCATATCCCGCCGTTGCGCGAGCGCAGGGAAGATATTATACCCCTGACGCGCCATATCCTGGACCAGATTGCCCGGGAGGGCTCTCTTTCAGAAATAAAAATGGGGCCCCGCGCCGAAAAAGAGCTTTTGGCTTACGACTGGCCCGGAAACGTCCGGGAGCTTTCCAATGTCCTGGAACGGCTGCTGTTTTCCCTGGCGGGGGATACGGTCCATCTGTGCGATTTGCCGTTTTATCTGTGCCGCAGCAAAAGCAAACAGGCCAGCTCCCGGAATCCCTCGCTGCGGCATGTGCAGGCCCAGGCGGAAAGAGAAGTCATTCGGTTCACCCTGGAGTCCTGCAATTATAATAAAACCGGCGCCGCTAAAAAGCTCGGTATCCACCGCACCCTGCTGTACAAGAAGATGAAAAAATACAATCTACCGCTGGATAGAGGCTGACCTACGGAGGCGATTATGGCACTGGTTGAGTTTTCAATAGATGAAACAATAGCCGTCGTTACCATGAACAGCGGTGAAAACCGATTTAACCCCCCCTTTATTGAGGCCTATCTGAACGTGCTGGATCAGGTTGAAAAGGAAACCGCCGTAAAGACGATGGTCGTTTGTTCGTCCCATGAAAAGATCTTTTCAAACGGACTTGATCTGGAATGGCTGGGCCCGATTTTCCAGAACCGGGAGTTCGGGGTGATTTCCGACTTCTTTCGCCTGTTGAACCGTTTGTATAAAAGAATGCTGCTGTATCCCATGATCACTATTGCCGCCATCAACGGGCATGCCTTTGCCGCCGGAGCCATCCTGACCTGCGCCTTTGATTTTCGGTTTATGCGATCGGACCGCGGCTACTTCTGCCTACCGGAAATCGACCTGGGCATCCCGTTTTTGCCCGGCATGCTCGCCCTGTTAAAGAAAGCGATCCCCATGTATCAGCTGGAGGAACTGCAGTACACCGGCAAGCGCCTGACCGCAGCCGAATGCGAACGGCATCACATCATCACCAAGGCCTGTCATATCGACACCCTCATGGATGAGACGCTGAAGTTTGCCAAAAGCCTGAATAAAGCACGCGGCATCATCAGCGAAATGAAGCCAAGGATGTATCAGGACATCGTTCAGGTGCTGGATACCCAGGACGGTCCTTATATAAAATCCACGAAGTTTATGTATTAAAACGTTTAGGGAGATGGCCTATGAAGATTTTAGTCACCGGCGCCACCGGGTTTATCGGCCGGCATTTGTCCAATTTACTCCTCTTTGAGGGACATTCGGTTTCCGGGATCGGCACCCGTACCCGCCAGGATCTGATCACTCATGAAAATTTCAACTACATTTCCGGCGATACCACCCAACCGGGGGCCTGGCAGGAAGCCCTTGCCGACGTAGATGCCGTGATCAACCTGGCCGGAAAATCCATTTTCAGCAGATGGTCAGAGCGGTATAAAAAAAGCATCTATGACAGCCGCATTCTGACCACCCGTAATCTGGTGGAAGCCCTGCCTGAAAATAAAGCCGTCATTTTTTGCAGCACATCCGCCACCGGTTTTTATGGCGATGGGGGTGACGACATCCTGACCGAATCCTCCCCCGGGGGAGATGATTTTCTGGCCCGGGTGGGCAAGGATTGGGAAGCGGAAGCCCTGCGCGCCGGAGAAAAAGGCGCCCGGGTGGTTTTAACCCGGTTCGGAATCGTTCTCGGCAAACAGGGCGGCATGATGCAGAAAGTGCTGCCGCCTTTCCGCTTTTTCATCGGCGGACCTTTAGGCGACGGCACCCAGTGGTTTCCCTGGATCCATATGGACGACCTGCTGGCGGCATTCGGGTTTGTTTTAAAAAATGACGCCGTCAAGGGACCCCTTAACTTTTGTTCGCCCAACCCGGTTCGGAATCTTGATTTTACCAAAAGTCTGGGTCGTGTCTTGAACCGGCCCGTTTTCATGCGGACACCCTCCCTGCTGCTGCGTTTCGTGATGGGGGAACTTGCCGGGGCGGTCCTGTGCAGCCAGCGTGCTGTCCCGGAGAAGTTGCTGGGATTCGGGTTCCGGTTTAAATATCCCGGGATTGAAGACGCGCTGGCCAACATTACAAGCTTATGAAACCCAACAGCGCACGCCGACCCAGCAGCAGGTTGCAGGAGAATCTTCAAAGCCGCCGGTTCCGACAAAGGAGGACCGAACCCTTAATGCCTGTTACGAATACTGGCGCATCCGGGCGAAAGTTGCGTTTTGATATTGAATTGTCGGTTAATAATTTTGGAGGTAGAGCACCATTTTTTGCAGACAATTGCGCCCCCGGAAGCTCCCCTCAAATGATATCTGTCATGCCCCCTCGACCAGGGAAACCATTCAGGCTATCGAATCGTCTTCCTGGGTGAATTCCCTGATACCAAAATTCCGGAATGGTTTTTTTGTTATAATAAAAGTGACTTGACATATCCGTTTGAATTTGTTAAATATAGTTGTTTTTCGGATTGCGTTTAAGTTTATCCTGCAATCAGATGAAAAAATACAATTCTTATCAAATATTGTATTTGTGGTACTTGGATAAAGATTGGCATACGCTTTGCACTGCAATAATTCAAAATGCACGGGAAACTTTTGGGGCCTTTGCCGCCGGTGTCTGCAACAAAAGGAGAAGGAAAACGGGTCAGGTCTAGAAAATATCATGAAGCGTTGAACGACAAATCAAGTCTTTAGCAGGAACTACCTATGAAATCTAAAGCGCTCGGCATTGCTTTTTTTGTTTTAATATTGTTCGGCCTTGCCATTTTCCTGCAGTTTCTGGTCCGAACAGAAAAAAAAGCGGCCATAAACGACTTATACGGCAAAGGAGACCACATCGTCGGCCTCCTTTCTCTGCATTCCATTAAAGATTTTGAGGGGGCAAGACGCGATCTCCTGATTAAAACCCTGATGCAGTCTGATGTTCATGAGGGGATTGTCTATTGCTTTATCCACGACCAGAATGGAAAGCCTCTCGTTAGTTTAGCCCTTAACCACATCGCGGCTGAAATCCCCTATAACATCCAGGAGAATTCTCTGGCAGCCATGGGATTGGTGCATCAGTTTTTCAAACCGATTGAATCCGAAACAAGCATATATGAATTTTCCAAACCGATATTCGAAAAAGGGAAAAAAACAGGCACGGTAAGAGTCGGCTTCAAACCGCCGCCCATATCGATTCTTTCCTCGGAAAGAATCACCCTTATCGGCATCATCTCATTCTTTATCATTGCGTCCATCATTCTGTCTTATTATGGGTTTGTCAGGGCTTTTAAGCCTCTTGAGAAATTTTTGGCGAACATACTCACCCCCTCCAACAGCACCGGCACCTCCCCGAAAAATTCCTCCAGGAGCTTTGGAATTGAGCCGATGATGTTGGAGTGCAAAAATTCCATAAAGGAATTAAAGGACCGGTTGGATGATGTTGAAACAAAAAATAAAGACCTGACCTACACGCTCGGCATTATCAGATTTGAAAAAAATCAATCGAGTTACATCCTGAATTCGATCAACCTGGGTATTATTGTAACCGACATCCATGAAAATATCGGCTTTATCAACGATTATATGCTCAACCTGCTTAGACAAAAGCGGCAGGATGTGATCGATTGCCCGTTGGACCAGGTGATTAAACACCCGGAATTCTTATCCTTCATTTCACAATCACAAGGGTTTGAAAACCCAACTGGCAACCACCATCTCGATATCATTTTTCCCAACCTGGCATCGAATAAAACTTACCAAGTTTCCTATACTTACTTCACGGATGACAGTAAAGCCTTGATCGGCAAATTGATCGTTTTCAATAACACCACCAGAGAAAAAGAGGCCGCACAGGCGATCAATGATTTTACCGCACACGTGACCCATGAACTGATGACACCCTTGACCACCATCAAATCCTACAGCGAAATGTTAATGGACGGTGAAATCACGGACACCGCAACCCAAAAGGATTTTTACAATATTATAAACGCTGAGACAGACCGCCTGTCCCGTCTCATCAAGGACCTTCTTAATTTGTCCCAAATTGAAATGGGCAGCCTTCCCTTGAATTTAAGCCGGGTAAAATCCGACTGGCTGTTCAAGGACTGCATTGAAACCATCGAAGGCGCCGCCCGCAAAAAAAATATTTCCATCCTCAAAAGATTGCCGGACAACTTTCCCACCCTGATGGGTGACAAGGAATTATTGAAAGGGGCCATCATTAATATTCTGGGTAACGCCATCAAATATACGCCTGAAAACGGTCAGGTCGAATTTGAGTTAAGTGAGGATGACCATATGGTTATCTTCGACATCAGTGATAGCGGCTACGGCATATCAAAGGAAGAACTTCCCCTCATCTTTGATAAATTCTATCGTTCCGGCAACCCGCAAATTGTTTCGCAACAGGGTACCGGACTGGGACTGGCCATTACGTCTCAAATCATCAGCCTTCACGGGGGGGAAATCAAGGTGGAAAGCAAAATCGACAAAGGGACGCATTTTACGGTGAAAATACCGAAGAAGGAAGACTATCTTGGCGAAAAATAAAAAAATCCTGATCATTGATGACGAAGCATATATTCGGCGTGTGCTTGAACTTAAATTGAAAAACAGGGGTTACCAGGTTCTGACGGCCGCAAATGGTGAAGAGGGGTTTGCCGCCATTAAAGACCAGCAGCCTGATGTGGTCGTTTCCGATATCATGATGCCCAAACTGGACGGTAAAGCCTTATGTGAAAAAACCAACCCGATCAAAAAGAAAAGGCCTTTTCTGACCATTATCGTAACAGCCCGGATCAATCCGGAGGAGCGCGACTGGATCGCGCAGATGACCGATACGCTTTTCATGGAAAAACCTTTCAGTCCCAACAAAATTGTGGACGCCATCGAGAAATATCTCGAGGTCCGGAATGAATGAATTAAAAACCTTCGAAATCTTGCTGTCCAGCCTTGCCCCGGTCAGCCGGTTGCATTTTCAGATATGGGACGACACCGGCAGGGTGATATTTTTCACGGGCGTTGCCATGCCGGAAGAGTTTTCATCAAAAAAATCGCAGGCCCTGGCCGAAGCCATCATCGCACAAAACAGCTACCACTATCATACCGTCGGCCAAAGTTTTCTGTGCGGCCATCCCCTCAGAAACAGCCGAAATATTTTTGGCGCACTGCTGGCCGGGGGTCTGTCCTCGTTCAGACCGGACACAGGTGAAGCCGCAAATACCGCCGAAGGCCCTCAATCAATGGAAATGGAAAGCTTCCTCGGCAATCTGGCCACGCTTGTTGAAGAAAAGTTGAACGCACAGCAGGAAATCGAAGAAATGACCCAGAAAATGGATCAGGGTTTTGAAGATCTTTACCTGTACACCAGGGTCGCCTCCCAGATAAAGACATTAAAATTATCCGACGACATGCTCCAGCTCCTGATGGAAGAACTGATAGAAAGCATGCGGGTGGACGCGGCCTTTGCCTATTTGTCACACAAGCGCGATTACAAATTGGATCTAATATTGCCGCAGGTTTCCGAAAAATTTTCATCCCAAAAGAACTTTTTCGGAAAAATTCTCCATCTAATCCCGCTGAACGCGTCCGTAACAAATGAAAACTATTTTATTGTCAATGACTCCCGGGAAGATCCACGCTATCGGGATCTGCTGCCGGATCCCTATCGCTTTCTTGCCGTCAGAGTCCAGCACCAGGGAGAGTTATACGGCTGGCTGGGGCTGCTCTGTTTTAACCTGACGGAAATCTTCCGGCAGGGTGAATTAAAACTCCTGCTATCCCTGGCAGAACAACTGGCGATGATTATCGACAATACGAACCTTTATAAAAATCTGGAACAGTTTGTCGTCAACATGGTCAAGTCCCTGGTTTTTGCCATTGAAGCAAAGGACAAGTATACCCGGGGACATTCGGAGCGGGTCTCCACTTATTGCATGTTGATGGGAGCGCGGCTCGGCCTGGGCAAAAAGGAATATGAAGAGCTCAAGTGGTCATCAATTCTGCACGATATCGGCAAAATCGGCATCCCTGAAAGTATTTTGAATAAGAAGGACCAGCTGACGGACGCGGAATTAGAAATCATCAAGAACCATCCTGTAAAAGGAAGCAAAATTCTGAAACCCATCGAGTATTTTACCGGTTCACTTCCCGGTATCATCCATCACCATGAGCGCTTTGACGGCAGCGGTTACCCTAGCAGCCTAAAGGGCGAAGAGATTCCCCTGTCTGCCCGCATCATCGCCGTCGCCGACACGTTCGATGCGATCAATTTTTCACGGGCTTACCGCGGCGCCTCTGTTGACGGAAAGGTTCTCGATACTTTGGAAAAACTGGCCGGGAGCCAGTTGGATCCCCGACTGGTTAACGTCTTCAGAACGGTCTACACTGAAGATATGAAATCAGATTGATAAGGAACGCTATGGAAAACCTTACGAAACGATATGAACCGGGCAGGGCCAAAAGCGTGAATGTTAGTAGCCGAACCGTCTTGACGCCCGAAAGATCCATCACCCATGAAAATTGCCCGGACATTAAACAATCAATCCTTGCGGCCATTGAAGCGGATAAAACCGAGGTCATTTTGGATTGTAAAAACGTGGGACTCCTGGACAGTGCCGCTCTGGAACTGCTGCTTCAAACGCATAATGAGCTCAGGAGCAAAAGGGGCGCATTGAAGATCATCGGTTTAAACCAGGTGTGCCAGGATATTTTGGCGGCAACCCGATTGAACAACGTGATTTTAATCTATAAGGATATTCACGAGGCGATACGAAATATATCATGAAAACCACCCTGATACCCAAAAGAAGGAAGCTGGGTGAAATTCTGATCCAGCAAGGACTCCTCTCGCCTGATCAACTGGCTGAATTTCTCCGGCACCAAAAGGAAACCGCCAAGTCCCTCGGCCAGATTGTTGTCGAAAAAGGGATTATATCCAATGAAGACCTGGTAAAAATCCTGGGAGAACAGCTCGGCATCCCGCATGTCTGGCTACGCAAAGGGCTGATAGACCCGAAAGTCGTCCATGTTCTGCCCAAAGAAAAGGCGCTCTACCACCAGGTTATTCCGATGTTTGTCGTCAACAACGTCTTGACGCTGGCGGTATCCGACCCTTATGCCTTTTTTGTCATTGATGAAGTAAAAAAATTGACTAAAATGGAAGTCCAACCGGTCATCTGTCGCGTCGAGGATATTTTAGCGGCGATATCTCAGGCCTATCAGGAGAATATCACCATCGAAGATTTCATGGTCAATGACAGCGAGTCCGGTATCGATGTGATCGAGGCCCGTCCGGAAATAGACATCAGCGAAATGTCTGACAAGGCCAAGGAAAGTCCGGTCATCAACCTGGTGAACATGATTCTGCTGAAAGCCATCAAGGACGAAGCCAGCGATATCCATATCGAACCTCAGGAGGACAAACTGCGGATCCGGCTGCGGATCGACGGAATTCTCTACGAATTGAAACCCCAGAATATAGCGATGCATCCCACGGTGGTTTCCCGATTGAAAGTACTGGCAAACCTGAACATCTCCGAACGACGCATGCCCCAGGACGGCCGCTTTCAGATCAGAGCCCTGGGGCGAACCATTGATCTCCGGTTTTCATCCATGCCAGGGGTTCATGGTGAAAAAGTGGTTCTGCGAATCCTCGATAAGCGCAAAACCATTCTGGATCTCAATGCCCTCGGTTTTGAACCTGTAATTCTTGATCAATTCAAATCTTTCCTGCGGAAATCTCATGGATTGATTCTGGTCTGCGGGCCCACCGGCAGCGGCAAGACCACCACCCTGTATTCGGCCATCACCTTGCTCAATACCACCGAAAGAAATATCGTCACCGTTGAAGATCCGGTGGAATATCAGTTGGAGAATATCAATCAAACCCAGGTCCATACGGCTCTGGGCATGAAATTTGCCACCTTTATCCGGCACACGCTGCGCCAGGACCCGGACATCATCATGGTGGGTGAAATCCGTGACCGCGAAACAGCCGAAGTTGCCATCCAGGCATCCCTCACAGGCCATCTGGTGCTTTCAACCCTGCATACCAACGACAGCCCCAGCGCCGTCACGCGACTTTTGGAAATGGGCGTGGAGCCCTATCTCCTTTCCTCGTCCCTGATTGCCTGCATGTCCCAGCGGCTGGTGCGAACCATCTGTCCCGAGTGTAAGACAGCCTACTTCCCCCCTGCAAGTGTACTCAAGGAGCTGGGAGTTGATGAAGACAAACGGCTGCGTTTGTATAAAGGCAAGGGATGTCCGGACTGTTATGATTCCGGTTACAAGGGGCGGACCAGCATCCATGAACTCTTGGCGATCGATCAGGGCCTGCGGGCTTTAATCCTGCAGAATCCGACCATCGCGGCCATAAAAAAACAATGCACGGAAAGCGGATACACCACCCTGGAGCAGGCAGGATATCAGCGCGTCCTGCAAAATCTTACGACCATAGAGGAGGTCCATCGGGCTGTATCGCTGGAGCTTTGACTTGTTTAAACGATACAATGGAGATGTCGATCCCGTAAATCTGGTCCTCTGGGCCAGTCAGAGCCTTGTGAAATAATAAATACCTAAACTGATGAATGCCTAAATTGCCTAAAATTAAAGAAACACATATTACTGACACAAGAAATTGCAGGTCAGGCATTTTAGGCATTTTCACCTTTAGGCATTTTCAATTTCAGGCATTTTAGGCATTTTAGATTATGGCCATACAATTCAAACCGGAAGAAATACTTGAACCCCAAACGGCTCTGCGGCCGCTGCCGGCGGCGCGGTTGAACCAAGCGTTTGCCCGGGGGATCACCGACCGCTTGTTCAACCGGATCAGTTCCCGCGAGGTGATGTTTTTCACAACCCAGCTTTCCCTCATGCTGGCGGTGGATACCCCCATTAATGTTGCCCTCCAGACCATCGCTGAGGAGATTCAACATCCGTCATTTAAAGCAGTCATCTCAGCCATATCCCGGGATATTGAGGAAGGCCGGCAGCTGTCCGAAAGCATGAAGCTTCACCCCCGGATTTTCAACGACCAGTTCACCAGCATGGTAAAGGCGGGGGAAACCGGCGGTTTTTTGAATAAAACCCTGGACCGGATTGTCGAGATGCAGGAAAAGCGTCTGGCGATGATCAATCAAGTCAAACTGGCCCTGACCTACCCCGCTTTCCTGTGCGTTATCGGATTTGGAGTGGTCGTGTTTATCCTGGTCGGAGTGCTGCCGAAATTCGCCGCTTTTTTTGCCGGCAAAGAGAGCATCCTGCCCTGGACCACGCGTTTCCTTATGATGGCCAGCGAAACGTTGCGGCATCACTGGTGGGCGTATTCTCTTTTTGCCTGCGGCGCGGTGACGGGCGTGACCCTCTGGCTGAAAAGCCCGCCGGGCCGGGCATTGCGAGATCGACTGCTCGTCAGCGGGCCGTTAATTTCCGGACTAACGAACAAGATTTATACCTGTGAAATGCTCCGGACCATCGGGCACTTGATGGAAAGCCAGGTCCCCTTGCTGGAAGCGCTCAAGGCAACCCGCCCCACCATCTGGAATCGCTATTATCGCCGCTTTCTGGATGAAATCAGCGATAGCGTGGATCGCGGCGGACGATTTTCCCTGCCGTTTTCCGCAAACCCCTATATTCCCCGGACGGTGAAACAGATGGTGGTCATCGGCGAGGAAACCGGCAGACTGCCCTACGTAATGTTGCGTCTGGCCGCGTTTTATGATACAGAGATCGAACAGGAACTCAAAAAATTTGCCGCCCGGATCGAACCGATCGCATTGATTATCATGGGTGCCGTCGTGGGGGTGATCGTATCGTCCATCATCCTTCCGTTGTTCCGGTTGTCCCAGGCATTGCGGTAATTTCGGATCGCTGAAGCAGATCCTGTCTAAGCAGCCGCAATCAAGAGATGAAACGTTATTAAATCAAGTTATAATGATTTGTTAACCCTTTAGCCATGAGGTATGTAAAGGAGAGTCGGGCAATGAAAATACCATTCAGAAAAGAAGCCGGATTTACGTTGATCGAAATGCTTATTGTCGTTATTGTCCTGGGCATCCTGGCAATGATCATCATCCCGCAAATCAATGTCTCAACGGGCGAAGCCCGGTTGAGCACCATGAGAACCAACTTGAGTACGATCCGCAACGCCATCGAGCTTTACTACCATCAGCATAACAATGTCTACCCCGGGGCTGTAAAGATTGACGGTAGCGGCACGGCCACGGTGGCGGCCGACCTGCCCGCCGCCTTCACCGATCAGCTGATTTATTACTCGCAGTTGGACGGTAAAACATCTAGCGATAAGAGCACATTGACCGCACCAATATTCGGCCCGTATCTCAAGACCGCGACCCTTCCGCAAAACCCCTACAATGAATCTAGTGCGGTCACTTGCGATATCACTACAATCGATCTTGCCCTCCGCGCGGCAACCCCTGCCGACGGCACGGGCTGGAAATTCTATGTCAAAATGGGTGTTTTTATCGCCAATGACAGTGCGACCAGCGGCACTTATTGATTCAGCTTAAGTTGAAAGAGACGGGTATCGTTGCTCCCTGTCGGTGCGATGCTATCCGCTGTCATTGTCTGAAATTGTATCAGTGGGATGAACCGTTCCGAGGTTTCCGCTTTGATCGGCGGCGGTTATCCCTGCAGCCAATTGACCGTCCAGCGGATCATGGCCGTGTATGCCCCACCTCATGCTGCATCGGGTGTGCCTCTGCCCGTTTCCATATTTTTTATCAATATTTTTTCCATGAATGAATGACCAATGAAACACCAGATAGCAGACAGCCTTTTAGCATGCCGACTGAAACGCCGCCGGAGGGACGGGTTCACGCTTTTTGAACTACTCATCGTCCTGCTGATCGTATCGATTTTTACCATGCTGGGCTGGCCGGCGATCAATGCGTTCATGGGGGATTACCGCCTGGGGACTGCCGCCGAAGAAATCGTCAACGCTCTGGAATTCGCGCAGCTCACCGCAGTCACCGGCCAGCAAACCCAGGTCACCATCAGCGCAACCACCAAAAAGATCGACGTCAAACAATTCAAACCCAACGTAAACCTGCTGGGCGGTGCTGGCTCGTATACCGCGGCGGAAGTGGAAAACGGCAGTTATGCCTATCTGGGAAACCCCATGAACAAGGGCATCGACTATACCATCACCTTTCCCAATGAAAGCCGCTTCAGCGGCGTGGACATCAACGCATCGGGCTTCGACACCCCGGTCACCTTTGATTCCACCGGGACCCCTTCCATAGGCGGAACGGTCACATTGACCTTTGGCGGCCGTCAGAAGGTGGTGACTTTAAATGCGCTCACCGGGAGGGTGAGTGTGAGTGGATAGAAGAACAAATGCCTAAAATGAGCTGAAATGCCTAAATTGCCTAAAATGGACGAACGAAAACAGTTTGCCATAGACCATGAAACCAGATCTCCAAATTTTAGGCATCTTAGGCATTTACAAACTTTAGGCATTTGCAAACTTTAGGCATTTTAGGCATTCCAAACTTTAGGCATTTTTTACCATGTTTCCCAAAAGAACTTATACATTTGTTAACCTCCTAAAATCCCCCACCGGCTTCACCCTCATAGAAGCCCTGATCGCGGTGGCTCTCCTGGCGATTGTGGCTGTGGGGATTTCAGCTCCCTATATTTCCGGATTCCAGGCCCTGGACGCGCAGGCCGAATCCATGCTCCTGGACAGCCGCCTGCGCAGCAAGATGGAAGAGCTTGTGAGCACCAACTTCGGATCCCTCAGCAGCAGCTTCGAGACGGTCACCGTCAACGGACAGAGTTTTACCATCACCTGGACGGTTGTGCCGGTGGATCTGGACGGCAACACGATTCCGGAACCCTCCGCGGTCCGGATAACGGTGTCCGTCACCCAGCGGCCCAATCATTCCCTGACAACCATCCGGGTCGATAACGAAGGCAGAGTGGGGAAGATAACATGAGGAAATGCGGTGAAAACGGCCTGACCCTGATGGAGTTGCTGATTACCGTCACCATTTTGCTGATCATTGCCGCGGTGGCCACCCCCCTTCTTTCCAGCAGCCTGGATGCCCACCGCAGCGGCATCGCCCGCTCCCGGCTTTATCAGGAAGGCCTGCTGGCCATTGAACGCATGACCGCTGGAGCTAAAAAAACAACCTTCCTTACGGTTCCCAACAACCGCAAACCCTCGCGAGACATCCTGGCATTTTCCCGTTTGGTCAACACCGACGGTGACTTCTACTTCGGGGCGTGGGGGAACCCTTTATTTCCACGCATCGATGAAGATACGCATGATTATTTTTCATCGGGCGGCTACGGCATCCGGGGCGTCGATGAAGACGGTGATGAGCTGTTTGATGAAGGACAACAATCTGATGATGATGAAGATGGACTCACTGGTGAAGACAAGTTTGATGGGTTAGACAATGATTTGGACGGGAATATCGACGAGAACGTGACGAAAGATATGAACCAGGACGGTGCCTACGGTATTAAGGGTATAGATGATGATGGTGATGGACAGGTGGACGAAGGAGTAGGTGAGGATAGTGATGATGATGAGGACGGGCTTAAAAACGAGGAGGTGGTTCTTTTCGCAGTGTATTTGTATAATTCTGCTGCTAAAACCCTTACTGAAATACATTCCGACCCTGTCACAGGCATATTGGGTTCTGCACCCAAGGTGGTCTTGTCGGATCACGTGACCAACTTCGAGGCCTTTTTCGAAGCCCCGGAACGGATACGCATTACCCTATCTCTTACTGGCGATAACGGAGAAAGCGCTACGTTTACAGAATATGTCTGCCCCAGAAACGTCTTTCAGAAAACCGGCAAGAGGGTGAGGTAAAGAAAATGCCTAAAGTGCCTAAAATTAAAAATGACTAAAATGGTGTGAAAGACCTAAAATGCCTGAAATGCCTAAAATTGTTGAGCGAAAGCAATTTGCCAAAGACCTTGAGAAGCGCACGCGCATATTTGCCGTGCAAATAATCCGTTTATCATCCACACTGTACAATACGCCTGAGTGCACGGTGATTCGAACCCAGATTGCCAAATCCGGAACCTCCATCGGCGCAAACTACCGTGAGGCCAACCGGTCAAGGAGCCGGGCTGATTTTAAAAACAAAATAAAAATTTGCGAAAGTGAAGCCAGCGAAACTCAGTATTGGCTGGAAGTCATCGTTGAAGCCGGATGGATGGCATGGGAAAAGGTGAAACCCCTGTATGAAGAATGCAGCGAATTGCTTGCTATTTTTACTTCCATCGGAAGAAGAAAATGACCCGATCCAAAATGGCTGAAAAGGGAAATGAGTAATGCTAAAGATGCCAAAAATGAACTCAAATGAACTTACATTTTTCAAGCAAACGGCAAATTGTCTACGATCTGCAATTTTAGGCATTTTTGGCATTTTTGGCAATTTAGGCATTTCATTCCGTGTAGGCAATTTAGCTCATTTTAGGCATTTTAGGCATTTCTTTTCCAGGCACTTCCCCCAATCCGGCCTCGCCTACGTCGCCATCCTCGTACTCCTGGCAATTATGTCCACCCTGGCCATGGCGTTTCTCTTCAAGGCCGGCACCCTGACAAAGGCGACGGCCAACCGGCTGAGCGGCATGCAGGCCGATTATCTGGCCGAAGCCGCGGCCGACCATGCCCTGTGGCGGCTGCTCAACGACCCGGGTTCGCTGGCCGACCCGACCGTCTATTACATGCATGATCTGGGCGGAGGCCGTTACGGCTACAAGGTCAGGGTGCACACGAATACCACCTTTGCCGCTGTAGCCACCGTGGGAGTTGTGGGCGACAATGTGGTGCACCAAAGTTATGTGATGTACATAAAATCGGGGCCGCAACAAATGATCACAGGGGCTTATATGGGCGATGGAACGGACAACCGCCCCATCACGAACGTAGGCTTTCAGCCGGATGTGGTCATTATCAAGGCGGCGGATTACGGGACAGAAGGGATCATCCGCACTGCGACCATGAGCGGCGAGAGCGCCAAACCCATGGTGGGATCCGTTGGGATTTTGAGCAATTTGATACAGTCTCTGGATGCCACAGGCTTTACGGTGGGAAACGGTTGGCGGGTCAACAAAGGCGGCACAATTTATTACTGGGCGGCATTCAGGGCCGTTGCCGGAGAAATGAAAGTGGGGACCTACACGGGTGACGGCGCCGGCGGCCGGGTCATCAGCGGGCTGGGCGGATTTCAGCCCGAGCTGATCATCGTCCTGTCTGAGGAGAATCACGAGGTCATGCACCGGTCCAATTATTCCGACCTCTCGTTTAACTTTGGCAACGGCCAGGGACAGGGCAACTGCCTGACGACGCCGGTTCCGTTTGACGGCTTCCGGTTGGGCAGCGATGATCGCGTAAACAAAAACGGGGTGATCTACCACTATGTGTGCTGGCCCAACATCGCCGGCCAGCAGCAGTTCGGCGGACATGGGGGCGACGGTCAGGACAACCGCAATGTGACCGGTTTGGGATTCAAGCCCGAATATGTCATTGTTCGAGCCGTATCGGCAGGTAGATTCATGATTCACCGCACCGCTTCCATCGACAAAAATGCGGATGAATCCATGTATTTTAGCAGTAAAGTGAACACAACCAACCACATTCAACTGCTGCTGGACGATGGATATCAGTTGGGCAAAGATGATGAGGTCAACAAGCTTAATATTTCTTATGAGTCTTTGGCCTGGGCCAGAAAATAACAATAATAGAGCAGAAAGGGAAGCCCGTTTGCCGAACTCGGTGTGAAAGACACATACAAAGGAATTGACATTTCAACTGTTTTAGATCAATTTGGACAGTAACATCATGCTTGGACATAACGAAACATACCCCATCGGCATTGACATCGACGATCGGCATGTCTATGCCGCCCAATTCCAACAAACCCGGCAGGGGCCGGCGGTACGCGACTTATTTTATTGGAAATTGAACGAACAGCAGACGGACAGTCCGGAATGGGAGGTCACCCTCATTTCCGCTTTAAAAGCAGCCGCTAAAAACAAACGGTTTCGCGGCAAACGGGCGGCCATCCATCTTCCCGCCAGACATTTGAATTGTTTTCCGATATCTTTCAGGATCGATGCCGGGGAAACCATCGACATGGCGATTGCCCGGGAGTGTCGTAAGCATCTCTCTTTTTCTCTTGAAAATGCTATCATCGATTATTCCAGCCTGATCGAAGTTCCCTCCGAGGAAAAGCAAAGGTTTAAAGCCTATATTATCTCTGCCCACCGCGACCAGATTGATCGCCATGTCCGGCTGCTGAAACGGGCCGGCCTTTCGGCCGAAACGATCGATTTTGACCTGTCATCCCTTCTGCGGCTGCACCATTATCTATATCCCCTGGGCGATGAACCGGTTGTTTTATGCAATATCGGGCAGCGCCAGACCCTGATCGCCATCGTTACCAAAGACAGCATCCTGGCGAGACGAACGACGACTTGGGGCATACAGGGGCTTTTCAATCGACTGGAGACCAACCTTGAACTCCCCAGTGACAGCCATCAGTCAGCCGAGATGCTTGCAATGTATGGCCTCAGGTATGACGATCACATTCAGCAACCTGTCGATTCGGGAAACGGCAAAAATGGAAGGTCGGGAGACGGCATCGAAATTTACCGGACGCTTTTCCAGATTCTGTCGCCGTATGTGGATGTGCTGGTTCATGAACTTTACCAGATTTTCGGTTATGCCCGATCGAATCAATCGGGCATCCGCTTTGAAAAAATCTTTTTGTACGGTCAGGTAAATTCGGTGGGGGCACTGGACCGGTACCTGGAAGCTCACCTCGGTATTCCGACGGAATCGATAAACCCGATACTAAAACTGAACATGGCGGACGGTAGACAGCTCCCGGATACGGACAGGGGTGCATCCTTTTCTCTGGCTCTCGGACTCGCATTGCGGAAAGTGACATGGCTTTAAGAGAAGTCAATTTAATTCCAGCGGAAATGCTTTACAAAAAACATGTCGCCCGTCACCTATTTTTATGGGCCGGTTCTCTGGTGCTTACCCTGGGCCTGATTTTCGGATTTTATCAATACCAACTCCATGCGGTGCTGCTGAAAAACCGTCCGAAGACAACCCTCGAGGACATGCATATCCAGTTGGGCGCAACCATCGCCGAAATCAAGATTTCCCAGCAGGAAATTGAACAGTTGAGCCGGCAGGATGCTTTCCTGAGAACGCTCAACACAAATCAGCCGTTTTCAGAGGTGCTCCTGAAATTGTCGGATATTATCAATGCCCAGACCTGGCTCACAAGGCTGACCATTCACAGCAGCCCTGAAAATGAATCTGTCGCCGCCGCCTTACAACTTTACGGGTATTCCCTGTCTAACGACCATGTCGGAAATTTTTTAAACCGGCTCTCAGAGGCCCCGCTGTTCCATAACGTGGTGCTCAGATATGCCAGGGAAGCCCAGAATATTCAGTCACCCCGAGATTCGGAATCAAAGTTAAAAGTTATTCAGTTTCAGATTGATTGTGACACCCCAAGGTTTAAAAGCAATTGATATGAGGGCGAGTTAACGCAGCGGGTGATAGTTAAAATTCATAAATTGTTTAAAATGTCTAAATTGCCTAAAATTAAAGAAACTCATATTTCGGACACAACAAATTGTAGCTTAGGCATTTTAGGCATTCCAAATTTTAGGCATTTTAGGCAGTTTCAATTTTAGGCATTCTATACATGATAACCATAAGCATTAAACAGTTGGACCGGGCATGCCTTATCACCGTCGTTATCGTTTCGCTGGTATGCGGCTTTGTGGCCGTGCGCCATGTCACAAATAAAAAGCGTTTTTTTGAAACTGAAAGAAACGTACTTTTAAATAAGATGAAGGAAATCAACCTGGCGGCAACAAACCTGGAGACGCTTCAGGTTAACCTGACAGATATCAAAAAAGAACTGAGTGATTTAAACGAACGGATTCCGGAGACCGGTAAGATCGGATTGTTATTACAACAGATCGATGCCTTGATGAAGCGGCATGAAATCACCCTGATCAGCATAGAACCCTTACCCGTCAGCCAGGATAAAATATATCTTAGAAATCCCATTAAACTCTTGTTCAAGGGAAGCTTTGTCAACAGTCTTCATTTGATCCGTAATCTTGAAGGAATGAATCGTATCATGGTCATGGAAACTTTAACCATCACCAGAGAGGAAATTTCGGATCAGTGCCAGGTTGAATTAACGACTACTGTTTTCGAACGTCCCAAGGCGATCTGAGGGGATGACCCGGGAATGCCTAAAATGAAAGAACCATATATTTTATTAATTTTAGGCAGTTCAAACTTTAGGCATTTTTAATGATTCCGCCGCTAATGGGGTGGGAAGGAGCACTTCAGGTTGATACCGACCGTGAATAGCGAGAAAATCAAGCTCTACCTTGTGATCGCGCTGGCGCTGGTAGCGGCCGTTGTCGCCTATTTTCGCTTTATACATAAAAGGACTGAACCGGTCACCCCTGCTACAGTTGCCGGCACCCCTTCCCCCCAGACACAGTTCGATCTTGATCCAGCCAAAACAGCCCAATCGCAACGGCCGCGGGTATCCCGGCCGGCCTTGACGGAACCTTTGAGAATGGATATCAGGGATATTTTCGCTCCGCTGCGGATGCCCCCGAAACCAAAGCCGGTGGTTCAACCGAAACCCCAAGTCCTTTCGAAACCGATGGAAAAAGCACCGGTCGTTGCGCCGCCGGCGCCGCCTCTCAATGTGGAGCTCAAAGGGACCGTCGTCGGCGGCAACGAACCGCTGGCCATTATTAATGATAAATTTGTGCGGCTGGGGGAAAAAGTCGGTGATTATCAGGTGGTCGGGATTACCCCCAGTGCTGTGTATTTAGAGTCGGGAAAGCACCGAAAGGTGCTTCAGGTTATATCCGGCGCGGCCAAATGAATCTCCCTGCGGCAAGACATGTCGACGAGCCCCTCGGTCATGAGCCTCAGGGTCGAAGACAAGCCGCGTTGCTGCAGGGTACAAAAGCTGATTTTATATTACCCCTCACCCTGACCCTCTCCCCAGGGAGAGGGAATATGAGGTTACCCCTCAGCAAGACTTGTCGACGAGCCCTTCGGTCATGAGCCTCCGGGTCGAAGACAAGTTGGGCTGCTGTGGGGAATTTTAAATTAAAAATCAGGCGTCGTTCGTATGGAGAAATAGGGATATGAATGCCAACAAGCAAGTTTTAAAGGTTTTATCCGGATTAGCGCTAAAGACAACCTTACTGTGGATTGTATTTTTCACACTATTGCTGTTTCCCTCTCCGGCAATGCTGATGGCCCAATCCGCCGCACCGGGCGTCCCCGCACAGGCCGATCCGGAATCCAGCAACCCGAAACAGTCGCCCCCTGATCCATCCGCCGGCGAAAATCTGTTAATCCTGAATTTCTACAAAAGAGATGTCCGCGAAATCCTTTCAGCCCTGGCCGTGCAACAGCAGCTCAATATTGTAATGGCGAAAGACGTCTCCGGAGAAGTATCCGTGCACCTCTACCGGGTTCCCCTCGACAAGGCCCTGGATTCGATTTGCCGGGCCGGCGGGTTCAGCTATTATAAACAGGGGGATGTTTATTTTGTATTTAAACCCAAGGTTGAACCGGAACCGTTGGCATCACGACTAAAGATGGAGATATTTAAAATTGAATATGCCGATATGGACAAGATCCAGGAGGTATTGACCGCCATCCCCAATATCCGCATGATCAAAATCCATGAACCCACCAAAACGGTTATCGTTGAAGACACCCCGGAAAACATAAAAAAAATAGAAACGCTGATCCGATACTGGGATGCCCGGCCAAAACAGGTGCTGATCGAGGCCAAGATATTAGAGATCACATTAACCGATGACATGTCCCTGGGGGTCGACTGGGAAAAAATGCTGGGAGATGTTCGGATCGGAACCGGCGGATTCAGCCGGGCGGTCTTGCCCATCACCGCACCGGTTTCCCCTGTGCCGCTCATAGGAGATGGTATCTTCGCCAACATGATAACCGGCGCCGGAACCACCCATCAATTTGCGGCCGCCATCGATGCGCTGCAGGAAAAGACCACCGTCAAAACCCTTTCAACCCCCAAAATACTGGCGATTCACAGCAAGTCGGCCAAGGTCATGGTCGGCGGTCAGCAGGGTTATGTCGTGACCACGGTAAATCAGGGGATCTCCACCGAGACCATCCAGTTCATCGATACAGGTACCATCCTTGACATCACCCCGTATGTCGACATCCATAACAACATACTGCTCAAGGTCCAGCCGGAACTGACTTCCGCCACGATTGAACAGGGAATCCCTGTGACCAAATCCACCAAAGTCACCACTTGGATGATGGCCAAAAACGGAGAAACGGTTTTTATCGCCGGCCTTATTCAGGATACTAAAACCGAAACATGGGCAGGCGTTCCCTGTCTGGGGGATATTCCCGGCATCCGTTTGCTCTTCGGCCGGACCGGCAACCTCATTGACAAATCCGAGCTGATCGTATTAATCACGCCCCAGGTTTTGGAAGATAGTGCCCCGCAGTTCCAGGAAGCCATTGAGAAAGCAAAAGAGGCTGAAAAGGATTTGCGGCAGAAGGGGGGCTATCAACCTCAATAGGTTTAAAACGCTTCACACAGCCGGGGGGCAGGTCTGAGAAAAACGGCTTTTCCCTGCGATATAAAAATGCCTAAAATGAACTAAAATGCCTAAATTGCCTAAAGTTAAAGAACCAGATGTTTCAGACATTTAGGCATTTTAGGCATTTCAAACTTTAGGCATTATAATGCGTGCCTGGGGCGAAAAGACATCCCGCTTCAAGCTTTGCCGGCCGGCGGTTCACGCCGTCCCACCACCTCAAAAACCTCCATCCGGCTTTCATTGGCGCCCAGTGTCTTCACGCCCAGCGATCGTGTAGAAATAACAGATTTTATTTTTGTGTGGGTTGACTTGCTGACCAGGATTGAGTTGGGCTTTTCCCGGGTAAAATCCTGAATGCGGAACGTGTCGTTGACTACGCCGCCGATGACTGTATATTCCATTTTCTTTTCAAAACCGATATTTCCGACGATGGCCTCACCCGTATTGATGCTGACGCCCATGGCCAAGGATACGCCATAGTTCTCCCGGGCAAAAGCATTCACCTTTTCAACTTCTTCCCGCATTTCCAGTGCCGCCAGGGCCGCATCGAGGGAGGTGTTTTCACTTTCAACCGGCGCACCGAAAACCGCCAGAATCCCGTCCCCCAGGAATTTATCCAGAATGCCGTTGTGCTTTAAAATCGCCGAGCCCATGGTCATAAAAAAATAATTGAGTACCGATACCACATCTTCGCTCTGCAGTTTTTTAGACATGCGTGAATATCCGCGCATGTCCACATTCAGAAGGGTGACCATCCTTTTTTCACCCAGGGTAATGAGGTCGCGATCGCCCCGGTCTAATATTTTTTGGGCCACCGCTTCGGGAACGTATTTTTGAAAAATATTGCGCACGTAGCGTTCCTTCTTTGCCATCTGCAGCGATTCAAAATACAGCCGGGAGTTTTCGAATGCTACGGCCGAAGCGGAGGCCAGGGACTTTAAAAGCTTTAATTCGCTTTGCCGGAAGAATTCTTTCATATTGAATGAAAGCAGCCCCATCCAGCCATAGAGATGATCTTTGGTTTCTATGGTGACGCTAAGAAAGCGAAAGGGTTGCGGGTGCAGCTTCCGGTATAACGGATCATTTCCGGAATCGTTGACAATAAAACACTCTTCATTTGAAGCGCGCACAGCAGTGGGTATTTGGTTCAGTAAAGCTTCTACCAAAGCGGCCGGATCGGAAATTATATCTGACACCTGCCCTGATGCGATGGCGGCGTTGTAATCCGGATTCTCACTAAACCAGGCAAAAGCCAGGTCCGCACGCATCGTTTCAAGGAGGTCTTCAATCAGCGTACGGAGTGTTTTGCCCGAAAAATTCAACGGCATGGTTTGGACCCCGATCTTGGAATACAGATACATGTCCTCGAAACTCCGGCCCAGTTCTTCGGCCATTTTTTCGGTTTCGGTCTGGCTGGACAGTTGAGATCCAACGATCTGGGCAAGATGGATGAGAAACGTCCGGACTTCAGTGATGTTCGACAGCTTCGTGGAATCTTTATTTTTCAATGACGGGCGGCCGTAAAATTCTGGCAGAACCGTTACCAAAGAACCCATCACATCGGTTCCATTCCTCAGTTGAATACCGAAAACAGCACCGTTTTTCTTAAACCGGGCTTGCTGGAATCCGTCGCAGCAAATGATTTTCTTATGAAACGCACCGAATTCGTTGCCGGCGTCTTTGTCGGACGACTGAGTAATAGAAGAAAATATCAGTCCCTTCTCTGCGGACCATAACTGAAAGTCAAACCGGCTGGTATTAGACAGGTCTAAAAGAAACTCTCGCATGCGTTCGGAATATAACACCCTTCACCTCGATGCATCGCACGATGCGACTTAACAAACCGGCAGTGCAACACCAGAAATTGCTCTTTATGGCAGATTCTTGCTGAGAGAACGGAAAATGTTCCCTCCCTTCTGCATGGTGTCGCAGAATTTTATTTCTGCAAGATAGTATCAAAATTTCAAATAATTATCAATATCATACTGTCGGTGTCCGAATATCAAACTACATTATCTGTTCGGGTTTGGACATGGAATGATACAGGCAGGATCGTTCACCGACAGTTAGAGCGGGCCTATACCGCTTTCCATAATAAAGTTCCGAAACAATGAATTGCGGTATAAGCGGTTGTAGAAAAAACATTGGGGTAACGGGACGTTTTTTTGACAACCGCTATAAAAGACCGGAAATATTCGAGCAGTTGAAAAAAAGCCTGACGACCCCGCATTCTGCGGAATTGTCAGGCCAAAATCAGGTTTTAAAACGGTTTCTACATGCGGTCCAGGATCTTGCCCCGGGTGCTGACCACCACCTCTTCAAGGGGGATCTTTTTGCCGGACAGTTCCAGGCCTTTTTTCACGATCACCGGGAGCCCGGCGCAGCAGGGCACCTCCATGATCAACGTTGTAATTCGCTTGATATCCGCCGTTTTAAAAATCTCGGCAAATTTATCGATATAAGCCTGGGCGTCATCAAATTTCGGACAGCCCATCATGACGGTCTTTCCTTTTAAATAGTCCCGGTGAAGGTGGGCAAAGGCCACCGGAGCGCAATCCGCCACCACCAACAGGTCAGCGCCCTTGAGAAAGGGTGCGGTGGGGGGGATGAGCCGGATCTGGATCGGCCAGTGGGTCAGCGCCGACGCCGTATCGCCGGCATGAACGGCAGCCGGTTTGTTGTGATCCTGACACCCGCAGGATTCCATCGGCTGAAATGTCTGCAATCTGGTAGAGGGACAGCCCCCCTGGGGATGGGTCGGCGCCTTTTTATCCTGCTTTTTGGCCAATTCAGACAACCGTTCTTCAACTGCAGCCTCGTCAAAATCTTCGGCCTCGCGTTCGATCACCTCAAGTGCGCCGGTGGGGCATTCCCCCAGGCAGGCCCCCAGGCCGTCGCAGAACAAGTCCGCAACGATCCGCGCCTTGCCGTCTATAATTTCCAGGGCGCCTTCGGCACAGGACGGTACACACTGTCCGCAACCGTCGCATAATTCCTCATCAATCTGTATGATTTTTCGCATTACTTTCATAGGACCGCCTTTTTTATACGTTAAAGAATGTTAGGGTTAACCCACCGGTTTATGCTTCCAGAAGTACTTTTCTGGCTTCTTCCTGCCCGCTTCTAGTTAAAAATGACTTATTAATGATTTCCGCCAGCCTTTCCCGCGCTGCCGGGCTTTCCTCCTGTTTTTCTTTTAGATCGACAATCAAGTCCGAGTCGTAAACAGACTTGAAATCCAGATTGTCGTCGGGCCGCGGATGATGATGATGGCCGACAATATCGCAGACCGCATCGATCAGTCTATCCTTGGCACCCAGCTTGACCAGGATCTCCCGGGCGATGGCAGGCCCCTCCTGCTCCTGGTATTTCGCCGCAGTGCTGTTGTATTTTCGTTCGGCCTCATGGATGCCGATGTCGTGAAGATAGGCCGCCGCCAGGATGACCGCCAGATTTCCGCCTTCACTTTTTCCGATTCTTTCGGCGTGGCGCGCTACCCGGGTCGCATGCCCGATCCGTTTAAAATCGCTCTTGAAGTAGCGTTTCATTTCCTGGGCCACCCGGTCCTTTAATAGGTTCTCCTGCTGCGCCGCCAGCTCCGGCGGCAGGGTGCCGATGCATTGTTCGGCATACTGACAATAGGCGGCACAGCCGAAATCCATGTGGGGGTTCACAAACCGGTGGCCGCAGCCGTCGCACTTGCGGGTGGTATCATCTTTAAAAAACTCGACGGCGCGTTCGCATTTGGGACATTTGGCCTCAAATATGGCCCCCGGTTTCCAATAGCGACTATCCTGTCCCGGACATTTCATGGTAAACCTCCCTGAGTTTGACGGGCAAGGAATAGCCCCTTGCCCGTCGTTGGTTTCCCTCTATGTATTATCCCAGAATCGCCTTCAGGTCTTCTTCCGGCGTAGAAACCGGCATGATATTGAACTTTTCCACCAGCACGTTGAGCACATTGGGGGTAATAAAGGCCGGTAGACTGGGCCCCAGCCGGATATCCTTGATCCCGAGATAGAGCAGGGTCAGGAGAATGGCGCAGGCCTTTTGTTCGTACCATGACAGCACCATGGACAGCGGCAGGTCGTTTACGCCGCACTCAAAGGCCTCTGCCAGGGCCGATGCGATTTTAATGGCGGAGAAGGCATCGTTGCACTGGCCCACATCCAGCAGCCGCGGTATGCCGCCGATATCCCCCAGATCCTTGTCAAAGAAGCGGAACTTGCCGCAGGCCAGGGTCAGGATCACGCAATCCGCCGGCACTTTTTCCACAAACTCGGTATAGTAGCTGCGCCCGGGTTTGGCCCCGTCACAGCCGCCCACCAGGAAGAAATGCCGAATGGCCTTGTTTTTGACCGCTTCGATAACTTTATCGGCAACCCCCATGACGGCATTGCGGCCGAAACCGACCGTTACGGCCCCGCGATCGGTGTCCTCGGCAAATCCGGGAAGTTCCAGCGCCCTTTCAATCACCGGGGTAAAATCCTTGTCGGCGATATGCCTGATCCCCGGCCAGCCTACCAGTCCGGTGGTGAAGATATTGTTTTTATAGGTGTCATGCGGCCGCTGGATACAGTTGGTCGTCATGAGGATGGCGCCCGGAAATTCGGCAAACTCTTTTCCCTGCCGCTGCCAGGCGGTTCCGTAGTGCCCGTAAAAATGCGCATATTTTTTCAGTTCCGGATACCCGTGACAGGGGAGCATTTCACCATGGGTATAGACATATATCCCCTTGCCTTCGCTTTGCTTCAAGATCTTTTCAAGGTCCATTAAATCGTGTCCTGAGACCAGGATCGCTTTGCCTTTTTTGGCCCCCAGCGGCACCCGTGTCGGCACCGGATGCCCATAGGCGCCGGTATTGCCGGCGTCCAGCAATTCCATGGCCCGCAGATTAATCTCTCCGCATTTTAAAACCAGCCCCACAAGCTCATCGGCGCCGAGGTTTGGGTCCAGGGTCGCGGCCATGCCTTCATGGACAAAGGCGAATACCTTGTCATCGCTCTGGCCCAGTATGCGTGCATGATCTGCGTAGGCGCATAGGCCCTTAAGACCGTAAGTTAACATCTCCTTTAGTGAAAGTATGTCCGGATTGACTTCCGGATCAGACTTGATCCCCACGGCTTCGCCTTGGATCACCAGTTCCGCAACTGTTTTGGCGGGCTGAAAGGTCGCCGGGCCTTTTGCAAAATCGACCTTTCCCCCGGCCGCTTTGACTTTGACGCTCAATGAATTCCTGAAATCGATACATTGATGAATCAGCCCGACGAATCTGTCCGGATCAAAATCAACGTTTGTCAGGGTTGAAAATATGGCTTCACAACTGAAAATATCAACCGCCTCATCCGAAACACCAACTTTGCGACCTTCAACGGCAATCTGTGAAAGCCCTTTAGCCGCATACAGCAGCAAGTCCTGCAACGCCGCCACATCCGGTTTTTTGCCGCATACACCCATCGATTTACAGCCTTCACCTTTGGCTGTCTGCTCACACTGAAAACAAAACATATTCTTCTCCTTTAATTAAGTTAATCTGTTATTTGAAAAGTAACCTTTTTTTCAAGTATTACAACCTTACTACCCCAAACGGATTTCCCTTACCTTGACTTAGGTCAAAAAAGAATGTAATTTTCAAAAAAAATGAAGAAAAATGAAGAAATCATATCCGGCGTACCGCTCTTTAGCGGTCTTCCCGAAGACCAGCGAAGGGACTTGAGTCAAATCGCCGTGAATAAAAACTATCAAAAAGGCGAAGTCATCTTTTCGGAAGGTGATACAGGCAGCGGTTTTTATATTATTGCCGCCGGCCAGGTTAAAGTCTTTAAGGTTTCATCTGAAGGGAAAGAACAGATTCTGCATATTTTCGGACCCGGCGAACCCATCGGTGAAGTTCCGGTTTTTACCGGGCAAACCTTTCCGGCCTATGCGGAAGCCCTGGCCAAAAGCCATTTGCTGTTTTTTCCCAGACCCGCATTTGTGGAACTGATAGCCGGCAACCCCTCGCTGGCATTGAACATCCTTGCCGTCCTGTCCATGCGGCTCCGGCAGTTCACCGTTCAAATAGAAAACCTGTCTCTCAAAGAAGTGCCCGGCCGTCTGGCGTCTTATCTCATCTATCTTTCGGGGGAACAGGAAAACAGGCAGTCCGTAAAGCTCAATATTTCGAAAGGTCAGCTGGCCAGTCTGCTGGGAACAATTCCTGAAACCCTTTCAAGAATTTTTGCCAAAATGTCTGAGCAGGGGCTCATAGCGGTAAACGGCCGCCAGATCCGTTTGCTGGATTCATCCGGGCTGGAATCCCTCGCAACCCATGGCAAGAACTGATGCGTGAGCTTCACACGCGTAGAAGCGGATTATTATGGCGGCCAACCACCTTACTAAGGCTTTCTGGATACCCAAGTTATTTTTTAAGGGAAATCAGTTTGTTGCTGAGGAATTTGATGTGTCCCATCTCCTCTTTGATGATATTTTCAATCCGCCCTTTACCCAGACTTGCCGCAACCGCCTCTTTCATACCCAGGTAAAAGACAATGGAATCTTTCTCGGCTGTAATGGCCGCTTTTAAAATACCCCTTAAGGATGACACATCCATTTCCTTTTCAAAAAAAACACGGGCATCAGCCAAAGACCTTAAGTAGAGGGCGGCTTCTCCTTCAGGATCAAAAACCGTAGACTCTTTCTCTTTTTCCGTGATTTCAGCACGAAGCGCCTTGAAAGTCTTTTCATGATCATCTTCCATTTCGGCCAGTTCATTTAAAAACTTTTGGGAGGCGGAATCTTCAACCGCTTTGGCTGAATCGCGATAAAATTTTGCACCGTTTCTTTCGAGCTGTTCGGCCATAATAAATACTTCGTCCGCATTAAAATCGTATGCCATATCTTTTCCTTTCTTTATAAGAATAATCCGTAACTTTTCAGTACTATAACGATTATTATGTATTTTGTAAAGGCGGCCGCTCTAAACCGTGACGGTACCCAGGGGCTGAATACTGAAACAGCATAGGCTGATAGACTGAAATCGGAAGGCTTTGAGGAACAAAACATGCACGTCGCTTAAAACTTCGGTTTTCATTTTGAACTTTTGGAAACTTACTATTCGTTTTTTGAATTGACAAAAACAGAAACATGCTTTAAATTGAACATTGTGGTACCAATACGATCCGGATTGTATGTGTATGCGAATACGAAAACTAATATGTTTATTCTTGGTCCCTTTTCTGGCAATCAGTTTCTTTGCAAGCGGAGCAGCGGCCAAACAAAGCTGTAATGAAAATACATGCCAGAAGATGGCCGTGCCGACGGGACATCATCAATCAAAACCCATGGCTTTGGCATCGGACTGCTGCGCCCGGCATCAGCAGGCGCCCTGTGAATTGGAGCGTCGCCAATCGCAGGAGTTGACGGCTTTCTGTGTTTCAGCCTGTCGCCTTGACAACTTTCGATCTATCACTATTATCGATGCCGATACCAACTTACAACGTCAACATCACCCCGGCAAGGTGCTTTATCAAAGTTCCCTTGTGGAAGCAAAAGCCCGCTCCGTACCGATTTACCTCCAGAACCTTTCCATAATCTGTTGATTCCCACGCAAAACGGCTCACAACCGTTCCCAGCGTCGTTGTTTCTAAAAATCAGCGTATATAAACAAATATTCGTTAACAGGTCTTAATAAAAGACAGTCTGTTTCGTCATGCCTTCAGACCTGTCCAATGAGTCAAAATAAAGGTTCAGGCTATAGCTGAACCTTTTTTAGAAAAACTTATTAATAATACAATCTCAATAAGGAGGACCCGCTCATGTCCAGAAAAAAGAAGAAGTCTACAAAAGCAATAGCATCCGGTCAGCAAGCTGAAGTTTCCAGAAGCACTCCCGACAATGACAAGATGGCATCCAAAAAAGCGGCCGTCCTGGGAACAGAAAAAAAACGTCATCGCCCTTTGGCTGTTCTTTTAACCTGTGTCGTTTTGGTGGCCGGTGGTATTTACTTTGTGATCCATCGCATGAATGCCGGAAATAGTGATACCCCTGTGGTTCAGGCGCAAGTTTCCGCCAATTCAGCTGCAACTGAGTTTGCATATCCGGTAGCGCTGTTCGAGGACGGCAATGCCCGTCACTACGAATATAAAGGACCCGGTGTAACGATCAAATATTTCATATTGAAAAGTTCGGACGGTGTCATCCGGGCTGCCTTTGATGCCTGTGATGTCTGCTGGCGCGCCGGCAAGGGCTACTTTCAGGTCGGCGACAACATGGTCTGCCGAAATTGCGGCCAGAGATTCGCATCAATTAAAGTCAACGAAGTAAAGGGAGGGTGCAATCCCTCACCGTTAACAAGAAACATCCAGGGTGACAATGTCGTCATCCGTATCAACGATATTCTTGAAGGCAGTCCATATTTTAACTTTTCCGGAAGGATTTAGCCATGACACTTAAAGAGATTGCGTATCGAAACCTGATGCGGCGTAAGGGTAAAGCCGCTTTTATTCTGGCCGGTTTGATGATCGCGGTGGCTACGGTCGTTACGGTCATCAGCCTGGTGGATGCCATGACAGATGATATCAACCATAAGCTGGAAAAGTACGGCGCAAATATTTTAATCGTCCCGCGAACGGAAAACCTCACCCTGTCCTACGGGGGACTTTCCCTCGGCGGCGTTTCCTTTGAAATGGAAGAAATCCATGAGGACCAACTGGCAAAAGTGAGCACCATAAAAAATGCCGCCAACGTGGCGGCCATGGGTCCCCTGGTGTTGGGGGTCGTCCAAGTCCCAAACCATCGGGTTTTGCTGGCGGGTGTCGATTTTGAAGCGGCAAAAATATTAAAACCCTGGTGGAAGGTCAACGGGTCCCTGCCGACTGAAAACGGTGTCTTGCTGGGCGCCGAAGCAGCCCGTGTCATGAATCTCCATTCAGGCGACGTTTTTACGGTAAAAGAGCGGGGCCTTCAGGTCTCGGGTGTACTGGAGCCCACCGGTTCCCAGGATGACCAGCTGATATTTACACGCCTCGCAACAGCCCAGTCGCTCCTGGGAAAAAAAGGTCGGGTTTCCATGGCGGAAGTCGCCGCCCTGTGCAAAGACTGTCCCATTGAAGATATGGTCAGACAGCTTTCCGAAATACTTCCTGAAGCCAAAGTAATGGCCATCCAGCAGGTCGTCAAAAGTCGTATGGAGGCCATCCAGCATTTCCAAAAGTTTTCATACGGCGTCTCCGTTGTGGTGCTGCTGGTTGGGAGCCTGGTTGTTCTGGTTACCATGATGGGAAGCGTCCGGGAGCGGACCGAAGAGATCGGTATTTTCCGGGCCATTGGATTTCGCAAAAGCCATGTTGCCCGAATTGTGTTGATTGAAGCCGTCATCGTGTCGGGACTATCCGGTTTTGTCGGCTATTTTTTAGGATTGGGAGCAACAAAGTCCGTGTTCCGATTTTTTACCGAAAGCCATTCCGTTTCCATCCCGTTAAATCTGGAGTTGGCCGTCGGTGCCTTTTGCCTGGCTTTGTTCGTAGGTCTGGCATCCAGTATTTACCCGGCCATGATGGCCGCACGCATGGACCCGAATGATGCCTTACGGGCACTTTAGGAGGCGCTTATGAGTTATATTGTAGCAGAAAATCTGGTAAAATTATACGGCAGCGGCGACGCGGTCGTGCCGGCCCTGCGAGGCGTGAGCTTTGAAATAAGAACAGGCGAATTTGTCGGGGTGATGGGCGAGTCCGGATCCGGCAAGTCGACCCTGCTTTCCATAATGGGCGCCATGAATGCACCGACTTCAGGAAGTTTGCATGTCGATGACATCAATGTTTACAGCCTCAAGCAGGAGCAGCAAGCCGACTTCCGCAGAGAATTTCTGGGGTTTGTATTTCAGAGTTTTTATCTGGTTTCCTATCTGACGGTCATCGAAAATGTCATGCTGCCCCTGGCCATCGTCAATACCAAAGGAAAACAGAAAAAAGAGATGGCGCAAGAAGCCTTGGCGTGTGTGGGACTGTCCAATAAGGCGAATCGCCTGCCGAATCAGATATCCGGCGGAGAAAAGGAACGGGTGGCCATTGCCCGGGCGATTGTAAACGAACCACCGATCCTGCTGGCGGATGAACCCACCGGAAACCTGGATACGAAAACCTCTGGTGAAATCATGGCGCTGCTTTTAAAGCTCAACCGCGGCGGCATGACGATTATTATGGTTACCCACAGCCACTCGTGCGCACAATACGCCCGGCGGATACTCACTATGACGGACGGCCGTCTGGTTGAGGGAGACCGACTCCGGAACGTTTTGACGCCCGCCCCCGACCCGGATAGGCAATTTGCATGTTTAAACTGATATTATATAGGGAAATTGCAAATCCGTATAAAATTTATTATATAACAACTTAATTCCGATGAATCGACTCTGATTAAAATATTTTTTTAAAAAAAACATCATCGCAACCATGAAAAATTTTGTTTTATATAGACTCCTGCCGCTCTTGGTTTTGACAGTAATGATCGGGAGTGCCCTTCATCTGCTTTCGCCCGAAATTGATGGGCCTTTTGCTTCAGGAACGCCATCCGGCAAAACAGACAAGTTGCTGCGTGACATGGGATTTCAGCAATACCCCTTTCCGGAGTCCACGGATGATATCATTTTAAATGATTTTATAGGCAAAGAAATTCAGCTTTCTGAATTCAGGGGGAAAGTGGTGTTTCTTAATTTTTGGGCCACCTGGTGTCCGGATTGTCGCACTGAAATGCCGTCGATGGAAAAATTACACACGCGGTTTAAAAGCAAAAGCTTTGCCATGGTCACCATAAATCTGAAAGAGCCGGCCGAACGCGTTAAAAAATTTTTTGATTCGTATAAACTGACGTTTATCGGACTTTTAGATCCGAACGGAAAAATCACCACAAAAATGGCCATACGGGCCCTTCCCACAACCCTGATCATTGATAAAAACGGAAAAATTCTGGGAATGGCACTGGGTTCCCGACCGTGGAACGGAAAAAAATCCATCGCCCTGTTCAAGCATCTTACAGGTCAGTGACCGTCCCGAACCCAATAATCGCAAAAGACTTGCCTGTGAATGGTTGTTGATGATTGATTCGATCCATCGTCATAATTTTTAGCCTGCATTTAGAAGCCAGCTCAAAAATAGTGTTTGAGATAGCTTCTGGTTGAAATCGCCCCCCGGCTTTGCCGAACTTGACACACAGAAGTCATTTCTCTATAGTCAGACGATTTTTGGACATACATTTCACTGCAGGCGCGCTGGACAGCGATCCAGACGACTGCAGCTTCTCGAAAGGTTGCAGAGATGACAAAACGGAATGACGAGACGTCGCGATCACTCCTGCTGCTGGTTGCCGGCGCCAAAGGGGCGGTTGCCTCCACCCTGGCCGTCGCTGTCGCTGCCTTGCAGCAACAGCCTGAATCGGTGCTGCCCGGTTTGATGACGGCCGACCTGTTCCCCTACATAGGCCCGCCCCAGGCCGTCCACTTCGCCGGATGGGATAAACAGCCCGGAACCCTGCTCCAGTCCATTACATCCCAGGGGATTATACCCGAACACCTTTGGAAGCTTTCTCAAACCATGATCGAAGAGATTCCGCTGCAGCCGGCCCCTTCCTCCGATCTGGGACTTGCAGAACAGGTCGAACTTCTGCAAGCCGACATCCAGAGGTATAAAAATAACTTTCCGCACGCACTGCCGGTTTTCATCAACCTGCTCCCGGCCGGATTCCAGACGGATCTTTACCGCCATGTCAGTTTGGAACGCCTGCTGGCCAAGGCAGACCCGGTCATGTGCCCGGACATTGCCTACCTGCTGGCCGCAATCCGTTGCGATGTCCCGGTGGTCAACTTTACCCCCAATGATCTGGAAGTTCCCGTGATTCTGGATGAGGCCGAAAAAAGAGGCGTACCGATATCCGGCCGGGACGGAAAGACCGGTCAGACGTATCTGAAGGTGGTCCTGGCCTCCGCCCTCAAGGCCCGCAAACTGGTTGTTGACGGATGGTACAGCCTGAACATCCTGGGAAACGAAGACGGCAGAAACCTGATGGACCCGGAGCGGGCATCCGGCAAAATGGCCAATAAAACTGAAGTGCTGGAAGAAATCCTGGGATATCCGGTGGGCGCAAAATACGGCGGGTCTTCCCACAAGGTACATATCGATTACTATCCCCCCCGGGGCGATGCCAAGGAGGCCTGGGATGTCATCGACTTTTCCGGCATCTTCGGGCTGCCCATGAGCCTGCGGCTGAACCTGCTGGGTCGGGACTCTGTTCTGGCAGCCCCGCTGGTGCTGGATCTGGCGCGCTGGATGGCCGCATTAAAGCTGGCCGGGTTTGCCGGCCCTGTCCCGGACTTGGGTTTTTATTTTAAAAAACCGGTCGGCGAGAATGGTCCGGTCACTTTCCAGGATCAGATGATGGGTTTAGACCGCTTACGGCAGGCCTGCGATCAGCGGCTCCTTGGCGATTCCGCCATTAATAAATAACCGCTGACTGCAGGCGGATTACCTGGCCCGTTCATAGAAAAATTACGGCTCCAATAAGGAAAATAGCATGCGATTCGGATACAGTACCAATGCCTTTGTAAAGTTCTCACTCCCCGAAGCAATACAAAAAATCGCCGGGCTGGACTTCAGGGCGGTTGAAATCATGGCGGACAGGCCCCACCTCTATCCACCGGATTTTAACGAAGCTGATCTTGCCCGTCTCAAAGGGGTCCTGGACGATAACAGCCTCACGGTAACCAATCTCAACAGCTTTACCCTCTTTGCCGTGGGCGACACCTATCTGCCGTCATGGATCGAACCTGAAAAAGAACGCCGCAAAACCCGCATCCGACACACCCGCGCCTGTTTGAAAATTGCGGACTATCTGAACTGTAAAAACATATCCGTTCCCCCCGGCGGCCCCCTGGACGGCATATCCAGAAAAATCGCCATGGCCCGGTTTTACCGGGGCCTTGAAAAAGTTGTTCCCCTGGCGGAATCGCTGGACGTGAAAATCCTGGTGGAACCGGAACCGCGCCTGCTTTTGGAAAATACCCGTGAATTCCTGGACTTCATTAAAGACGTTCAATCTGCGGCGGTGGGGATCAATTTTGATATCGGCCATTTTTTCTGCGCCGGTGAAGATCCCGGCCGGGCGTTTGAAACGCTTTTCCAGTGGGTCGGCCATGTACATGTTGAAGATATCGCGCCCGACCGCAGCCACAACCACCTCATCGCCGGCCAGGGCGCCATCGCGTTTCCGGACGTTTTTAAAACCATGGCCCGGCTGGGCTACCAGGGCGACATCAGCCTGGAGCTATACCCCTATGTGGATATCCCCGAGGAAGCCGGACGGAAAAGTCTTTCCTATCTGCGGCCCATTCTGCTGGAATCCGGTTTAAAGATCGATTAGGAATCTCGCCATTCGGGAATCACCATCGGCAGGACCGGACTGAAATCCGGGGGCAGCTCTCCATAATATACCCGCTCAAGAAACAAACCGGCCGGCGGCACGGTGTGCTTGGCCGGTTCAGGGTCATTTGCCTTAAGAAAACGCCGGATATCTTTAGCGCCCATGGCGCCCCGCCCGCTCGCAATCAGGACGCCCACCACGCGCCGCACCATTTTCCACAAAAAATGAGAGCCCACAATATGGATGAGGAGGGAAGCACCTTTTTTCTGAACCGCCACATGATAAACATGCACACGGGTTGACTGCTTTTCGTCAAGGATGTTGCCGAACGATTTAAAATCATGCATCCCTTCAAACAGATGGCAGACCCGCTCCATTGCCGCTATATCGAGGGTGTCCTTGACCCAGTAGGCATATTTTTTTGCAAACGCCGTTCGGCGGGTGGCAACATGATATACATAGCTGCGCGCCGTGGCATCGTAGCGGGCATGAAACTTTGAATCCGCCGTTGCAGCGGAAAGGATGTTGACGGTAGCCGGCAGGGCGTCGTTGAGGCGCATGCAAAGGACATCGGGCTGAAGGCGGGTTTGAACATCCAGGTGGGCGACCTGGGCCATGGCATGAACACCGGCATCGGTGCGACCGGCACCGTATAATTCAAACGCGCCGACCCCGAGGGTCGATTTGCAGGCATTCATGAGAACCCCCATCACCGTGGGCTTGTTCTTCTGAAACTGCCAGCCGTGATAGGGTGATCCGTCATATTCAATAATGAGTTTAAAGCGTGCCATTTCTTACCTGTGTTCTCCCGGCTTCAATGCAAATCCTAGGCGTCGGGTACTTTGCTTCTGAATGATCGGTTGTTGCTGCCTGTGTACATCCAACAAATTTGTTTTACAACAGAACCGTTGTACACCCCCTCTAATATAGCCATATCATCTCAATATATCCACAAACAATTCCTAATAACAAGATTCTATTCGCCTTTACAGTCACTAAAAACCAAGTCTTTCATTCGACAGTCGAGCAAACAACCTTAATTCGGGTGATTGGTCCGATATATTTTATCGGGCTTAAATCCTTTGACTAGCGTCTGCAACCGTTTTTCATCCCGTTCATTTCCGCCGCGCCCGTATCTGAGCCGCACATAAAGCCCGGTGATTTCAGCTACGCGTTCCGCCAGATCCGCTCTTTGGCCGGCGACCTGCCGGGCATAATCGATGGGTCCCTGGGCCGGTCGCCTGGGGCGGATTGTCCGGGCAAGCTTTTGACAGAATACCTCATAGGCCCGCTGCACCCTATCGGTTTGGAGCGGTCCGGATTTTCTTAAACCCCGGAAAAACACCCATACCCCCATGGCAATCGCGGCTGAAAGGATCAAGAGCCCGATCAATATTCTCTTGATCGGCGCGCCCATTAAATCCCCGCTCGTAAGCAGTTCCCGCTGCTGGCTGCGGGAATACCCGATAACCAGGAGGTTCCAGCCGATATTCGCCCGGTCCCAGGCGAATTGAACGGGCTTCCAGTAGCGATACAGCGCAGCCAGATACTGCGAAGACAGGTAAATCGGTCTTTCGGCCGGCGGGAGGGCGGCGGCTGAACCCTGCTGAACCCTTGCAGGAGCTATCACGGATGTCGGATCAATCCGGGTCCACCCGGTTTTCGGCAGCCAGACTTCCACCCAGGCATGGGCGTCCGACTGACGAACGATCAGATAATTGCCGAATGGATTCCGCTCGCCGCCGAGATATCCGCCGACAATCCTTGCGGGTATTTGGGCTGCCCGCATCAGAAAAGCGAAAGCAGATGCGAAGTGTTCACAGTATCCGTTTCGGGTCCGAAATAGAAAATCATCGATGCTGTCGCCTTCCAGCGGGGTCGGTCTGAGGGTGTAGCTGAATCCATTTTCCTTTAAAAATGACAGGGCGTTTGCAACGATTGCTTCGGGTTCTCGGTTCTGACGCCGCCAGTCTTGCGCCAGCGCTCTGGCCCTCGGATTTCCCTGGGGCGGAAGCTCCAGCGCGGCCGCCTCCCAATATCGCAACGGTCCGGTATGGTACGTCCTATGGGAGCGGAGGGTGTAGACCGTTCGCACTGTTACGCGCCGCCACGAGGTCAGTGTAAAATCATCGAGCAGGCGGACCTGCCGCGGTGCAAATTCCGGCAGATCCAGTGCAAACCACCAGCGTTTATGGTGCGGTTCCAGGGAAATCGTGTATTGTACGGTTTCAGTCCCTGGAAAGTACGCTTGGCGAGTGGGCGCCCTGTTCCCCCGCTCCCAGCTCTGACCCGTGAAGTACCAAAATACAATACCGCGCCAATACAGGTGGTCCGGTGCCGGGATGTCGCCATGAAAATCAACCCGGAACGCTATCGCATTGTCTTGGGCAAGGCTGCTGATATCTCCCGGAGACAACCGCTCGGAAAATCCTGTCCTTTCCGCTGCCGGATTGAAAACGCCCCAAAAGTGCCCCTGAATCCGGGGGAACAGAATGAACAGGGCGATGGTCAGGGGAAAAGCCTGGATCATGATCCGGGCGGAAAGCTTCAGATTGGCCGACACCCCGGCGATGGTGTGGTTGATGTGGATAAGGACCGCCGTGGTAATGCAAACACTCACCAGCATATGGAGTGCGGTAAAAAATGAATTGTCAAACAGCAGATGGGTCAGGATGACGGCATAAGACAGAAAGACCGTTATCATTTTGTCTCGATAGGTCCTTATTTCCAATGGTTTTAAGGATACCATGATGGCAAGCATACCGACAAAGGTGTCCCCGGCCAGCGCCCAGTCATAAGAAAATAAAACCCCCAACAGGCCCAACGGAATCAGCGTCTGTCGCAACCACGGTTTCGGCATCTGCCGGTTGCGACAGGTTGTCTGGAAGGCATATCCCCAGAAAAACAGGCACCAGAGGGTGATCCAGATCGGGAGCCTCACCCAGTAAGGAATAACAGCAATAACGAGTGCCGCAAGAATGGCGGGGATATCTTTATCGGGCATTTTCATGAAATATCCGGGCTAACGGATGTTTGGAACAGCGCCAGCGCTTTGAGACAGTTCCGGCGATGGGTGTTGCCGACATCGGGTGGAATCGATTTTCCCGGCAGGTTAAGCCCGTAAAACAGGTTGAACCGATGGGCTTTCAGTACGGCATCACACAACCGGGAGAGTTTATGCTCAACATCGGCGCTTTTGATTGAATTCCAGTCAAAAACAATCACCGTGCCGGCAGGTTCGACAAATTGTTTAATCTGGAGTCCCTGCCCTCTTGAAAAGGCTTTCCAATAAATATGCTCCACCGGCTCTCCGGGCAGGTAGGGTTGCAGTCCCTTGAAATCATCCATCCCCGAAAGCTCCTTCCCCCCTTCGCTTCCGGATAAAGCGTAATTCTGAGCCGTGCTGAAAGAATCTGAAATAGGTTTGGGATACACCAGGCAATGGATATTGAGCGATATATCCATGATCGACCGGAAAAGGCCGAACGGGTATCGGGTTTCAACCCGCAAGGCTCCGGGGTTATGCCAGCCCCGTTGATCTGCCGGAATGCGGAGGGACAAGCGCCGGGGCAAACGGGTAATCATATCCTGACAGGTTTCCTCGGATTGCTTAAATGAAAACAAGATCGACCGGTTGGGGAGCGCTTCGGCACAAACCTGCAATTCATACACAGCGGTTTCTCCGGCAAATACCGGCCGGGCGGCCATTGATAGAATTTGAAGGCCCGTGATATTTTTGTAGGTATAGAGTAAAGAGGCCATGGCCATGGCGCCCAGCAAAAAGGCCAGCAGCAGCCCCAGGTTATTGTTGTAATTCACCGAACCCAGCGTCATGGCGGCCACCACGACGCCAAAAAGAACGCCATAGCCGGTGGGGCGGAATCGAATTCCTTTTCCGCGGATGGTATATGCTTGCATCAGGGTATGGGTACGCTTTTTATCAGAGAAATCAGCCGGCCCCGTGGATATTCCATGAGGTCTTCACTGGAACGCAACCGGTGCCCGGCAACCCAGGGCAGGATATGCTGCACATCTTCCGGCAGGGTATGGTCCCGGCCGTCCAGAAACGCCCATGTTGCGGCCGCCCTTAAAACGGCAAGTCCGGCCCGGGGCGAAAGCCCCATATGAAAATGGGGCGATGTCCGCGTAAAGTCCAATACGTTCTGAACATACTCCAGCAGGGCATCGGAATGGTGAACCTGTTTTATTTTTTCCTGGATTTCAGAGACGCCCGCGGATTGCAAACAGGGCGTCATATTGGCAAGGATATCTTTCGTCTCTCCATGTTGCAGCAGTCTTTTTTCTGCTTTGCGGTCCGGATACCCCAGGTCAATTCGCATCAGAAACCGATCGAGTTGGGACTCCGGCAGCGGAAAGGTTCCCGATTGCTCAAGGGGATTTTGGGTGGCGATCACAAAGAAGGGATCTTCCAACGGACGGGTCTTTCCGTCAATGGTCACCTGCCGCTCTTCCATGGCTTCCAGAAGAGCGCTCTGGGTTTTCGGCGTCGCCCGGTTGATTTCATCGGCAAGCAACACCTGGGTAAATATCGGTCCCGGATGAAAAATAAAAGCGCTGCTGTTGCGGTCGAACACGGAAATCCCTAAAATGTCGCCGGGCAGCATGTCGTTGGTGCACTGGATGCGCCTGAATTTGAGATTCAGGCATCTGGACAACACTTTGGCCAACATCGTTTTTCCAATCCCCGGGCGGTCTTCGATCAGCAGGTGCCCGCCTGAAAACAAACAGGTAAGCGCCAATCGAATCTGGGGCTCTTTTCCCAAAACCACCTTGCCGATGTTGTCAACGATTGATTCAAATTCGCTTTGCATGAATGTATATCTTGTCGGTCGTTTCGCTATTTTCCCTGAAATCCCGTCTTTAGCAGGACGGTCAGGCATCAAATGGGATTATGATTAAGTTCTATTCATATGTTCCTTATAACCCAGAGCCCGGCAAATATCAACATTGCACCCCGGCGCTTCCGTGCGTGGATTGACAACCGCGGTCGCCTTTGGTAATGATATTCCGTCAAGACACATGAATGCCTTTCGAAAATTGCTTCTTTTTAGCTCATTTTTTTGAAATTGAAATATCTGCTTTATTCACTCTCAATCAGCACCGGCATCCTGATTAAGGAGGTAAAATTGACATGCGCCGCATGAATTCATTGGTGGGATGTGTCATCATTGCATTGGGATGGTCTGTGCTGACATCATGCGCCATCTTCTCAAAACCGCCGCAGCCGATTGAGCCGCCTGCTCCCTTCGAAGAAGCGATTTCGGCTCTGGCAGGTGATCTGCTGGCCCGGATCAAGGCAGACCGGCCGGATTCAACTGGTAAAGACAAAATCCATGTCATGCTCATACCCTTTGCCGATGCTGACACCGATGAGGTGCCGCAAGTCAGCCGGCAGATCGAAACCATCTTTATCACCGAAGGCTCGCAAAAATTTAAAGGTTTCGAGTTGGCCCGGCTCACCTCCAAAAACATCAGCCAGATCGATTACATTATAAGCGGAACTCTCCGGATGGATCTTTACCCGGGTAAACATGACGAAAAAGTCCAAAAATATTATCGCGCTCACGGCGAGGTCACGCGATTAAAGGACAAAAAAATTATCGGAAAATCAAGCCGCTGGATCGCTGATCTTGACATCAACGTAGTGCCGACACCCATATATCGCGACAGTCCTCTCTATTTAAAGGGAAGCCGTTTGCCCACACCTGATAAAACCCCGCAAATCCTCCGGGATGAAAATTTTATCGATACCTCACTTGAAACGACGGCCATCCTAATAGAAGGACGCATGGCCTATGAAAACGGCAATTACGAAGGGGCTGAATCATTATTCCGGATGGCGGCCGGACGAAAAGACGGCCAGCGTATGGACACCTATGCCGGTTTATACCTTGCGAATTATAAATTGGGCCGTTTGGAAGAAGCGGAAAAGGCGTTTAGCAGACTGGTTGCCATCAGCGCTGAAAAATATCGCAGTTTTACCGTCAAGTATTTGTTCGGCGTCAATTCCGTTGAATTCCTGAAGGATAAAACCCTGGCAGACAGATATCAAACCTGGATCCGCAATATCGGAAAATATTTTCATCAAACGAACACTTGCCTGAAAATTGTCGGCCATTCCAGCCGCACGGGATCTGAAGAATATAACGACAAACTTTCCCTGGAACGGGCAAAAAGCGTTCAGGCCCTTTTACAAAAATATTTTCCTGAAGTGTTTCAACGCTCCGAAATCGTCGGCAAGGGATTCAGCGAAAATATCGTTGGAACCGGCACGGACGATGACAGCGACGCGCTGGATCGCCGTGTTGAGTTGTTCGTTGTTGAGTGTAAATAAGTATCCGACAACTAAAGCATTTGCTCGGATAGAATTTCATTTGCCAGACAAAATCCAAACATCCAATCTGATGAACTCGTAAAAAGTACTCCAATTGTCACGCCGGACTTGATCCGGCATCCAGAACCGTCTGAAATTATTGGATTCCCGCCTTCGTGGGAATGACGAAAGAGGCGCATTTTCGGCTTTTTACAAGATCATCAAATCTCAACTATCAAATAAATCCCAATGACCAAAATTCAAAAACCCAAACATTCTTGCAGGGAGGTTTGGGTCATTGAATATTGGAATTTAATTGTAATTTGGCTTTTGGGATTTGAATTTTTAGTGCTATTATCCGCTGCACAGCCGGTTGACTTTTGATCTGGACAACAGGAACCGGTATGCTACCCCGGAATAAAATAGGGTTTCAGCATCGTGGTAATCTCTTCCGGAAACGCCATGCAAAGGGTCTCGTTGTAGAGGTTTCGCAGGGCGCCGACGTCCGGCGTGCCCAGAGCCTGGTTAAAAAAGGTGCGCGGCGAAAAGAGCAGATGAAAGCGGGCATGATGATCCCCTGGCGCACCGGTAAAAAAATTCATATTAAAACTGTAAATTCCCATGTTGTCATAGGCCGCCATTGCCCGGGTTAATCCCGCGGCAATATCTGCAAGATCCCCATCTGTAAGCTCCAGCGTAGACCGCACGCCCTCTGTCACCGCCAGGATGTCGCCGGCAACCCCCATGGGGGCATAGGCGCCGAACCAAGTTGTCCGCCCGATCTTCCCCAGGTATCGCTTCTCTTCTTTTTTTTCAAATTCAACAAGATCGTCCCAGTAGTTGCTCCCATTGGTTTTCAGATAGGCTTTTGCCGCCGTCAGCTCCTCACGCATCAGATTCGGCGCAAACGAGGTGGCGAACACCTGGAGGTGCGGATGAATCAGGGAACTGCCCGAGGCCGGCATATAGTTCCAGTTAATTAAATGATAGACCGATTCGGGATGGCCGGCCTGGTGCACGGTCCGGAAAAACTGCATGGCCAGTCCGAAGGCTTTGGCAATGCGCTCTGGTTCTATTTCCGTCATGGGAATGAAATGGCGGCTGCTGAAGGTTGCCACCGCACCCAGGCTGTCATAAGGCGCGATATTCGGAAAAAGGATCATGTCTTCAGAAACCAGACGGCCTTCCGGAAGAATTTCCGGAGGAAAGCTTGGCGTTATTTTCATGACCTTGTCCGGACAGAACGGGCACGTCTTTTCGGTCCCTGCCACCAGGGCCTCAAAATCCGGTTTTTGCCACTGCAGTTTCATGAAGTGACAAATCCGTGAACTTCTACCGGTTAAAGGGTCTTTTCTGATTTCACTCGGTATGGCCCGTCGTTTTTTCCCCTCGCCGGGGTCGATGATGACGGTTTCTTTTTTACTGGCGCTGAATTTCATGGGGTCTCCTTTTTACGTTGGCTTGTATGAACCGTTCTGTTCCTATTCAGCTCCGGGGCAGTCCCATTTCAATCAAAATGTTCGGCAAATCCGGATCAGTCGACCACCCAGACGGTGCAGTCCCTGGTATTGTGCACGATCTTGTTCGACACGCTTCCGAAAAGGAACTGCTTTGCGCGGGAAAGGCCCCGCCGCCCGACGATAACGGTCCCATAGTCCCCTGCTTCGATTTCATCCAAGACATCCCGGGCGATACCCGTTCTTTTATCGCGGAACTGAACCGAAATCGCTTCCGCGGGAATGCCGGCCTTTATCAGGACGGCCCGGGAGATTTCCATTATCTTTCGGACCTCTTGTTCGTTCCGGTCCGACTCTTCGGTTCGGATATGCAGCAGGGTTATCAACACATCGCTGCGCCCCGCCAGCATATCGCCGGCATATACCGCGCCCATGGCGGAATTATCCGATCCGTCCAGGGCAATGAGTATTTTTTGGGGGGGCTTGAGGGTATTTCTGATCATACGCTGCCTATGGATCCGCTTATCTTTTTCCCACTGGGCGCAGCGAACCGGCTGATTTAGAACTAAAAACTGAAAGCACGTCCCGCAGTCGCTGCACGCGTTGATTGCCTCCGGCTGCCCCGCTTTTGCCTTAAGCGGCCAGAGCGGATCGGCAAACAGGGGCCGGGCCAGCCCGATCAGATCCGCTTTATCTTCGCGCAAAACCGTCTCTGCCAGATCCGGTGTTACGATGCGGCCGCTGGCAATGACCGGGACCGCAACACATTGTTTGATCGCCCGGGCCAAGTGTACCATGTAGCACGGCTGGTGGGATTTTTCCATTATTTCTTTGTCGGCAAAGGATTCGTAGGTGCCGCCGGTCACGGAAAGATAAGCCGCCGGCAATTCGGAAAGCCTTTGGGCAAAAATTTTGGCTTCGTCGAGTCCGAACCCGTTTGGAAGCCATTCGTCCGCCTGGAATCGGTAGCCCACGGGAAAGGCAGACCCGACGGCATCCTTGACCGCCCGGACAAGTTCCAGCGGAAAACGCATCCGGTTTTCCAAATCTCCGCCGTATCGATCCATACGTTTATTCGTTCTGGGGGACAGAAACTGAACCGGCAGATAACCCGTGCCGCCATGTATTTCCACCATATCGAAACCGGCTTTTTGGGCCCGAACCGCTGCGCCGACATACGCGGTCATGATACGGCGGATATCGGACTTCGTCATCACCCGTATCCGTTCCGGACGATGTTGGATCAATTCCGAAACAATCGACCACTGCTGTTGGAAATCCAGCGACTTCAAAGCTGAGCGGTATATGCCGCCAAGGCTGATATCGCTCAACGCAACCGCCGACGGCGCTAACAGTCTGTCACCGCGGGCGAACCGACCACCGTGATTGATCTGGAGCACCGCCGCAACATTTTCTTTCTTTATGGTTTCGGCCAGTCGCGATAATCCGGAGATAAACCGGTCGCTGTCGGCCCGCAGCGAATGCCGGGCCAATAGCCCGCCGGGGTCAACAGCCACATTGCCCACCACCACCATGGCAACACCGCCTTTGGCCAGTTCGCTGTAATGTTCCAGGATCAATTCGCCGACACTGCCGTCCCGTTGGGCGTACATCGTAAACAGCGGGGCCGTGGTAATCCTGTTTTTAAGTCGCAGCGGCGGAATATCAAAAGGCTTGAATAGGAGGGGATAGTTGGGCATGGAAGAAAACCCCCGGTTTATGCGAATGGTTGCGAGCCAAGCACACAACTTCATTAGTACGATGACGAATTCAGTATAATGAATTCTAACGAATTCCTATGAAAAAATCCCCCAAACCCCCTTTAATAAAGGGGGCAATTATTCTCCTCCCTTTCACAAAGGGAGGCCGGGAGGGGTTTTTATTCACCGGAGTTATCTGACGAATTACAATGTCATCGTATTTGTGTTCTCATACACTAAGGCGCCAGCAGCTTAAACCCCGTGACCGGATCCGGCAAACGAACCCCCCGGGTGTCAACCAGCTCCAGCAGGATGACTTCCATCACCTGCCAGGTTTTAACACCCGACCGGACGCAGCCGGTAACGGTTTTTCCTTTTCGGCCGCAGGCCATATGCATATGCAGGATCGGCCGGCCGGTTTCATCCGGAAAGATTGTTCCATGCTATTTTTTTCCATAACGATTGCGGTGGATTCTATCATACAGCAGTTCTTCTTTCCCGTGCCCCGGTTTTTCTTCAGCAGGGTAGCCGATGGCCACCATGGAAAGCACTTTCAAATTTTTCGGCAGCCCCAGGAGTTCCGTAATATAAGACTCGGCCGGCTCATTTCCCTTGTGCATTCTTTCTCGAATCTGAATCCAGCAGCTTCCCAGCTCCAGAGAGGCTGCCGTCAAATGAATAATGGTAGAAGCAATGGCGGCATCCTCAATCCAGATGTCCTGCTTGCCGGGGTCCGCGCAGATAACAATTCCCAGAGATGCGCCTTTTATAAGAGCGGAACCATGCTCTTTTGCCGTCGAGAGTTTTTCCAGGATCTCCTTGTCGGTAACCACCACAAATTCCCAAGGATTTTTTGCTCCGCCCGAAGGCGACCTTAGCGCCGCTTCGATCAATGTTTCAATCTTCTCAGGCTCCACTTTTTTATCTTGAAATTTTCGGATGCTTCTTCTCTTTTGCAACAATGAAATCAACATATAACGCCTCCTTTTAATGGACTTTCCTTGACACCGGTTTAATCGCTTCCTTGCATCATCTCCTGGTTCAATTAGCAAAATTCCCAACAGAATACAAATTTTAAATCCGCCGGTTTCCGCAATGTCAAGGAACCGCCGGTATCGAAGCCTTACACCAGACGGGTCACCCCCTCCGCCACCAGGGGATAATTCCGGGTCATCAGGGGGTCATGACCGGGAAAGAGCAGATCGGCTGAAGCCGCCCTGGCCCGCAGTTTATCGTAGGTTTGCATCCATCCCACCAGGTCGATGATCAATGCGCTGGGCCAATCCTCCTTAAAATTTCTAAAAACATGGGCGCTGTCCGAACCGAGCACGGCCGTCCCCTTCGACGTATTCACCGCCACCGCCTGCAACGCCACGCTATGACCCGGCGCCAATAGGCATTCCATCCCCGGCAGGATCTCCCGGTCTCCATCCAGAAGAACCAGCCGTTCCGTTTTTTCAAGAGACGCCAAATGCAAATTGGCGGCATCATCGGTGTAAAACCTGAATGCCGGCCGAGTCGCTATTTTGTCTTTAATCCAGAAACGATATTCTTTTTCCTGCAGATAAATTTTTGCCTGCGGAAACAGGCTTACCCCGGCAGCATGATCCCAATGGATATGGGTCAGGATAACATGCCGGACGGTTTCAGCCTTAACGCCGATCCGGTCGAGCATTTCTTCCGGATTGGTATAGCCGTTCATTTTCTTTGATGCGGCCAGCTGCGGGGGAACGCCGGCATCAACAACCACCGTCGTTTCCGGCCCTTTGATGCACCACAAATAACAATTTCGTTCTTCCGTCCGGTCCCAGTCCTTCATCCACATCAGAAATGCCCCCGAACTGGTAAATGGGCCTGCATATTTCAAGGCATAGATCTCAAAAGCTTGCATGGTCGTCTTCTCCTCTTTTTATTTTTTTAGCCGGTATAACACCCATCCGTAAAGCAGCGCATTGATTCCCATAACAATCACCCCCAGCGCAACCTGAATCCTCGGCGTCAGCCCCTGGAGATAGAGAACCGAGATGAGATAATGCGCCAAAAAACTTTCATCATAACCGCCTGCAGCGCCCTGATGTCTCAGGTAATTCTCCAGGGGCGTCAGCGGACATATCCACCCGTAAAACTCTACCAGGGCCCCCCAGGCCACACACGGCAGGTGAACCAGCGCCAGTCTTGGGCGGTAATATGCCAGTATCCCGCCTGCCACCACGAACAGCACAAACGCAAAGTGAATCAGCAAAATCCCGTCGGCCATGATCCGGTAAAATAGCATCTGATCCCTCAAACTTGCGGAGTCTTATCCTTCTACGACGCCGCCCGAGGCTTCCGGGCCTTGGGTTATCTCAAAAACAACTGGTGGACCGCAGCGCCGGTCAGCCAGACGCCGAAACTGGCTGTAAGCACCGTCGCCAGTGGCAATTGCCTGCTGAAACAAAGGAGCGCCACCGCAAAAAACAGGATGCTGGGCAGCGTCCCCCACACAGCTCCCCGGGTATAGTTTTTCATAAGGCCGTAATCTTCCGGGTTGTCGGTGAAGAGCCATATGAGTACAATCAGGCCGGTCAGCGGCATGGTGGCAATCAATCCCCCCAGCGAGGGAAAGCGCTTGCCGATCTGGGTACATAAAATAATGACGGCATTGCTGATCAGCAGCTTGACAAAAAAATTCATCTCTATTCGCCTTTCATTTTCATGTCCGTTCGGTTTAATAATAAATCGCCAGCCATACCGTCTCCTGCTTGGAATCGGTCCATTCGACCCGGTGTCGCGTATGCGCCGGTATATTCAGATAATCCCCCTTCCCTAAGACAATCGGATCTGGTTGGCCTTCCCACAAAATACCGGCGCTGCCTTTCAGAACCAGAACCCATTCATGACGTTCCTGGTCATACCAGAACCCTTTGGGCGAAGCGTGTCCCCTTGACACAATCCGTTCAATTTTAACACCATTGCCCGTTTGAAGCACTTCAACCAGTTCCTCGGGCAAAACATCCGGAATATTTCGCAACATGTTTTTCGGCATCATTGATTCACCGGCTTTAAGCGTTATTTCATGAAGTATACATGAAAGGGAAAAAGGAGCATCCGCAAAGGTACCAATATATTTATATAAACACCCCTTCGTAACAAAAATCAAGCAATATCAGTTGATCCTGCCGAACAACATAATGAGTTTTTCATGGCAATTGATCCGCATTGGCGCTCGTGATATGACTTTAAATAACAACCGCTCCTGTCCACCGAAATAATCAGGAACATAAGGGGGAGAATATGAAAGCGCTCTATTTTGAAAAGCACGGCAAGCTCGACGTCATCCAATACGGCGATGTCCCCGACCCGCAACCGGCTCCTGGCCAGGTGCTCGTTCGGGTGCAAGCCTGCGCCCTCAACCACCTGGACATCTGGGTGCGCCGCGGCTGGCCCGGCCTTAATCTGGAGATGCCCCACTGGTGCGGTGCCGATGTGGCCGGCGAGGTGGCTGCTGTTGGTAAAGATGTTTCCGGCTGGAAAGAAGGCCAACGGGTTATCGTGGATCCCGGCATTACCACGATGGAAGACGACTTTACCCGCCGCGGCGAAGATTCCATCAGTCCCGGCTATCAGATTCTGGGGGAACATGTGCGCGGCGGCGCAGCCGAATATGTGGCGGTGCCGGCCGGCAATCTGGTCTCCCTCTCTGACAGGATTCCGTTTCCCGAGGCAGCGGCCCCCCTGCTGGTTACCCTCACCGCCTGGCGCATGCTGGTTCACCGCGCAAAATTACGCGCCGGGGAATCGGTTCTCATCGTCGGCGCCGGCGGCGGCGTAAACAGTATGGCCATTCAAATTGCCAAACTGGCCGGTGCCACCGTATTTGTGGTGGCCGGAAACAAGGCGAAAGGAGAGCGCGCCCTGGAGCTGGGAGCGGATGCGGTTCTGGACCGCTCCCAGGTCAACTGGGGCAAGGAAATTTATAAACTCACCGAAAAACGCGGGGTCGACGTTGTTGTGGACAATGTGGGCAAGGCGACTTTGGGCATCAGCATGCAGGCAGTTGCCCGCAACGGCCGCATCGTCATTGTCGGCAATACCAGCGGTGCGGAGGCCCAGATCGACATTCGCTTTATTTTCACCAAACAGATCCGCATCATCGGCAGCACCATGGGCACCCACCAGGATTTCAGGGACATCACCGCCCTGCTGTGGTCCGGCAGACTCAAACCGGTCATCGACCGGGTGATGCCCCTGAGTGAAGGCGTCAAGGCCTACGGAATGCTGGAAAAGGGTGACCAGTTCGGCAAGATCGTATTGACCCCCTGATTCTTATTGCTGCCCATAAACCCATAAAAAGCAGATATAACAAACACCGCCAATGAGAGGGGTACCCTCTATGATTCCCCTGCACGAAATTTTATTCTCATATCACAGGTTTGGTTGCGTCTGTGACCTCTATCACGTATCCAAGGTTTTGGATTGATGATTCCGGATCCAAATCAATGTCCTTCATGGGACGACGTCGATTTGTCATTCAAGGAAGTCCTGAATTCCAGATATCATTCCAACCCCTAAAGATATCGGTCTGCTGAAAATCCATCGATATGTCTGACTTATGGCAAGATTTCAAGCCCCGGGATATTCAATTCTTTGGTGATATTCTCAAACCACCGGATCACTTCCTTATGAAGCGGAATACCCTGGCTGCGGCGCTCCTGAATCGCTTCGTGTTCGGGAAGTCCGGGGTATAGAACGCGCTCCTGGCCTGCAACCGGTTTCGCATTTTGCAGTTTTTGAAGCATCCGGTCCATGTCTCTTTTAAAACCCTCGAGATCCGTAAAAGCGGATATATCATATGCCGCGAAATGGGCCTTGGAACCGGCGCTGTCGTCCAGCATGTTCGGGAGTCCTCCGGACAGCAACGAGGCAAGGATCTCCGCCGTCATCATTAACCCGTACCCTTTGTGCGACCCCTGCTCCCGGGTCCCCCCCAACGGCAGCAGGTGGAACTGATGGCGATCTTGAACCGGCGTCTCTTCCGTAAGGAGATTTCCCTGTTTGTCCGCAACCCACCCCGGCAGCAAGGGTGCGCCGGTCCTGACCGCCAGCCGGATCTTATTTCCGGCGATTGCCGATGTGGCCACATCAAAAAGAAACGGCGCCTCCTTTTGGGCCGGGGCGGCAACAGCAATGGGATTGGTGCCGAACAACGGTTCGGCCGAAAAGGTCGGCACCACGCTCACCTTGGGTGTGCCGGCCCCCGCCGTGCAAACACCCACCATGTCCTGCTCTGCGGCAATCATGGCATGGTGACCGATGGCGCCGAAATGTCCGCTGTTTCGGACCGTAACCACGCCGACCCCGACGCGCTTTGCTTTCTCCACAGCCAGACGCATGGCCCTGGGCCCCATGATGATGCCCAGGCGGCGTTCGGCATCGATCACGGCGATTGCGGCTGTTTCCCGCAGCACTTTCCAGCCGGGTGCTGAATTCAGCCGGCCTTCCTGATAGTCTTTGACATAGATCCGGAACATATTGGAAACGCCGTGCGATTCCACCCCGCGCAAATCGCTCGTCACAAGGGCTTCCGCAGCTTCGGTTGCATCGGACGAAGAGACTCTCAGTTTTTCAAAAATCGATGTCACCACCCGTCGCAACGCCGCTTCAGACACCCTTACTTCTTCTTCCTTTGGAACTTTAAACCGATCCAGGCTCATGACAGAATTATCCTTTTTTATCAGACGGATTGTCGTTAAAATTGCTTATGAAAAAATGAACGTTCTCAGAGGATCGTACCAGACAGGGCCTAACTCCCCTTGCTCTTTTCTTGAAGGATCTCTTTGACGAGGTTGCCGTCGGCGAGCTTGCCGAAGTGCTTCATGATGGTTCCCATGGCCTGCATGGGGGATTTGAAATTGGAAAAATCGATGTTCGCTCCAATCCAGTCTTCAATTTCGGCCCGGCTTGCCATCTGGGGGAGATAGGTTTCTAATATTTCGAGGTACGCTGAACTGTCCCCCCCGGTTAATTCAAGCACGGTTTTCTCGGATTTAACCAGGGTCCGGATAATGTCCTGAATATCTTCATCCGTAATTTCTTCCGGCTTTTTGGGCCGCGTGGTCTTTTTGCCGCTTTCCAGCGTCAGGGGTACCGTCAGCCTGGGAAATTCCGACATAATCTGACGGATGGTGTTTCTGGCCTCATTATCCTTTTTGATCATCGCGGCCTTAAGGTCCGTTTTTAACTTTTCCAAAAGTGACATGTATCTCTTTCCTTTCCAGCCATATTAGGCAACTGAATGTTCCTGCATGTAACTTTCCGGCATCTTATCATTTGGTTTTGGGTGTTTCCGGGATATGCCCGAAAGCCTCGGCCGGCACGATACTGAAATCGGCCTGGCCGGGCAATTGCCAGTAAAGTTCCAGCATGGACGTTCCTTTCCGCTGGAAATACTGCAGGAAAAAAGCGTACCATCCCTGTTTATCTATGCTAACCGAGGCTTCCCCGGAAAATCGGTCCCCCCCCGAATGGACGAGGGGATCATCAATAATCATTTCGTTGTTTACAAAAATGCGAATGCCGTCATTGGACTTTGCCTTCATCAGATACCGGCCCGACGAAGAGAACCGGATAAAACCGGTCATCTGCACCCCCACCCCGCGGCTCAGCCCGCTGTCATACACCGGACCGGCGCCGAAACGATGGTTTATATAAGGGATCGGCTTTCCCGGTTTGCCTTCTTTCAGGGCGGTTTCACCAATGGGCATCTTGTTGATATGCCGGTAGAACCCCTCAAAGTAAAGGACCGCCAAGCCCGGTTTGATGGATGCGGGATCAATGCCGGCCTTGTCCGGCTTTACCACTTTTGCGGTTTTGGCGCAGCCGCTTATCAAAAATAATGCCAGCCCCAGGCATAAAAGCACCAGTCGCCATTTTTTATTTAATCCTGCCTGTTCCATGATTGTGATCACCCCTTTCACTATAACCGATATCGGCCGTTTCAGGTAATATGGACGGCGACGGCATGCTCTTCGACGCCATTGGTTCCATAACCCAGAACATTCCAGGAAGAGTTCATGGGCTGTTGATTGCCATTGACATCCATTGCCCTGGCCATAAGGGTATAATCCCCCCGCTCTTTTACGTCCCAGACGTATTGCCACTGCCTCCAGGCAAACGGTTCATGGGGACCGATGAAGGCTGCCGGCGCCCAGGTTTGGCCGTTGTCCGTTGAAATATCAACGCGCTCGATATCGATTTCTCCCGCAAAGGCAGCCCCCAGGACCACAACCGGACCCGGGGAGAGGGTTTCGTCTTTGCCGGGCTGGGTAATGATGGACTTTATTTTAATCCCCGTAACCACCTGACCGGTCTTGGGATCTTCGTCTTTCTGAAAAACCCGGTAGACATTATCCATGAAAAACCCTTTATAGGGCTGGGCCATTACCATTATCTTATGGAGCCATTTGACGCAATTGGCGCCGGTCCATCCCAACGCCAGCCCCCTCAAGGGAAACCCGTGCTTGACCGGCAGCGGTTCGCCATTCATTTCATAGGCCAGGATGGTGGAAGGCATGGCCTTATCCAGCGGTATGATGCGGATAAATTTAATCCCGGCGGAACCCAGCGGCTTGTCAAACCCTTCAAACCCGATATGCTTGGCTGTCTCTTTAATTCCGGCCTTTTCCAGGATGTCTTTTAACCATACGCCGCCCCAGACCGCATTTCCGACCCCCCCCTATGGTCCAGGGGTTTCCCCGGGCCTTTTCTTTTAATAGCGAGCGGCTGTTGCCGGAGCATTCCAGCGTATCCGCTACGATGGCTTTCGGCATCTTTAAAATCTGACCGAAACTGAACCGGGTTTCCTGAGATACTTCTCCCGTGACGGTAAGTTCCCAATCGTCGAGTGCTACCGGCCTCTCCATGATATCGCTTTGATTGCGATCAAAGAAGACGGAATTGGCCGTGATCCAGGAGCGCAGGTATTCATTCGCGGTCTCTGCGTTGAGAGGCTTTTCGCTCATGATACGCATCTTGTCTTTCATGACACCCTCCTCTCTTTTTTCCGCTGCCGCTGAGACGCCGGCAGGTGGTTCTCAACGACAAAATCAAATGCCGGGCCAGGATCGATTGGGTGGTTCATCTAATGAAACATACGGCGGCTTTCGTTCACGTCTAAACATGTTCGGGTTTGGTGACGATCCAAATTTAGCAATTAAAATTAAATATTTGCCGATTCAATGTCAAGCGATTTCAGTGGTCTGCCTTTCGCTTGCCACCGGCAGGCCGGACTTGCACGCACAGACACCTGTTTTTCAATGCGTTTTGATTGGCTTTAACAGGCCGTTGAGAAACAAGAATCAGGTCGACAAGCGCAGCAATTTCGCACATATGTGGGCATTGACAAGAGCCGCTCAACGCCGCATGGCGGCATCAGGCGCAGTTTATCAACCGCCTGTTAAATGCCCTTGACACGAGCTTGGGGGTGCTCTAAAAAGGCGTATTCATTTCACAAGGAGTCACAGTTATGAAAGTCATCATCGTGGGCGGAGGCTGGTCCGGTTGTGCGGCCGCCCTTTCAGCCCAAAAGCAAGGGGCCCAGGTTACGCTGGTCGAACGGACCGACATGCTGCTGGGGACCGGTCTGGTGGGCGGCATTATGCGCAACAACGGCCGCTACACGGCCACAGAGGAAATGATCGCCATGGGCGGCGGCGAGATCTTTCAACTGACCGACCGCAATTCCCTTCACCGAAACTTTGATTTCCCGGGGCACCGGCATGCTTCGCTGTACAATGTGGCCACCATGGAGCCGATCATCCGGCGCTTTCTGCTGGAAAGCAACATCACGCTTCAGCTTTCCACCCGCATTACCGATGTGGAGATTTCGGGCGGTCAAATTAAAAAAATCATCGGCAAATGCAATAAGGAAGCGCTCTCCTTTGCCGGAGATGTTTTTATCGACACCACCGGCACCGCCGGTCCGCCGGCCAATTGCAGCAAGTACGGCAATGGCTGTGCCATGTGTATCTTGCGCTGTCATGCTTTTGGCGGCCGCGTCAGTCTGGCCGCCCAGGCCGGTGTAAAGGAGATGATCGGCCGAAAGGGCGACCAGGTCGGCGCCATGAGCGGTTCTTGTAAATTGCTGAAAGAATCGCTTTCAACCGAAATCCGGAATGAATTGAACAAAACGGGCGTGGCCGTCATTCCCATTCCCCCGTCCAAAATCATCAGGGGCAAGCTCAACCTGAAAGCCTGCCAGCAATATGCGCTGCCGGAGTTTGAGAACAACATTGTCCTGCTGGATACCGGTCATGCCAAGCTGATGTCTCCCTTCTTTCCCCTGGACGCGCTTCGGGAAATCTCCGGATTTGAAAACGCCCGCTATGAAGATCCCTACGCCGGCGGACTGGGAAATTCAGTCCGCTATTTCGGCATGTCCCCCCGGGACGACAGCCTCAAAGTGGAAGGCATTCAGAATCTGTTCTGCGGCGGAGAAAAGGCCGGGCTGCTGGTGGGGCACACCGAAGCGATCTGTACCGGCACCCTGGCCGGTTACAATGCCGTAAAATATATCAAGGGGGAAAAGCCCCTGATCCTGCCGCCTGCACTGGCGGTCGGCGACGCCATTCAGTATGTTCGGTCCCAGATGAAAACCGAGGCGGGTCTCGGCTTAAAATACACCTTTTCCGGGTCCGTGTTCCTGGATCGTATGAAGCTGAAAGGCCTCTATTCAACAGATACGCGAGAGGTTGCACAGCGGGTGAACAAACTTGGATTAACTGAAATTTTCAGCAAAACCTGAATCGAAAGGATTTCAAGGAACAAAAAAAGCAAGGCAACAGACTAACGTTGCCTTGCTTTTTTTGTTTTTATAAGGTCTTCAACAAAATACCTGTGAAATCCCCTAAAGAACTTTACAAAAAGTTATTTCATCCCATATGCTTCCTTGAGTTTCGCCACGATGTTCGGAGACAGTTCAAAGTGCCCCTTGGCCCAATCTTCGACCTCTTTCGCATCGACGAAATCCATCGGTTTGTCGGCCTTTTGGGCCAGGGCAACCGCTTCCGGATCCTTGCAGGCTTTTTCAAAAGCTTCCCGCAGTATTTTCAGGCGGTCCTCAGGCATGCCCGGAGGAGCGGCAAACGGACGCCCCACCAGCTGGATGCCGCGAAGGAGTTTTGCAACAGGCTTCTGCTCCGGTTTTGTTAAAACTTCTTCAATAAACGGCACATCTTTTAATTGCTCCGGTTTCTGCCGGCCCACCAAGACCACCGCGCGGCCGTCGCCACTCTCGAAGAGCGCCATCCGGCTCCCGACCGAACCCCAGATACCGTCGGCTTCGCCGCGGATCAGCGCCATTTCCATTTCAGCTCCGGAATAACCCGTTGAAATCTGAAAATTGTCCTTTTCCAGGGCCTGATACATCATCAGGGGATTGACGTACGAGACCGCTCCCAACCCCTCGGCAGCCAGACGAATTTTATCGGCCTTGAGGACCTCATCAATATTCTTGAACATTTTCGGATTGACGATATAGGCATACAGTTCGCTGCAGGGCGACCCCAGCCAGCTCAACTTGGCAAAATCGAATTTAACGCCTTTTGAGCCCACCACCTGGGTAAGACCGACAGCGCGGTTGAACGTTCCAAGGGTCAACCCGTCGGGCTTTGCTTTGTACAATGTATTGACGCCGATGATATGCCCGCCGCCGGGGATGTTTTTAACAATAAAGGTGCTACCCGGAAGGTATTTCTTCATGTATTGGGCAACCAGGCGTCCATACCAGTCGTAACCGCCCCCCGGTTTGGTGGTGACAATTATTGTTATAACCTTTCCATCATAGAAAGGTTTGGCGTAACTTGCGGATGCAACGGTCAGCGTCATCATCAAGACCAGCGAAATAATCAGTGTCAGTTTTCTCATAGTCCCCCCATTTTTGATAGTTTAACGTGTTGTACTTAACAAAGCCCCTGCCGGCTATTGGGCAGCGTGCCTTAATCGGAAATATTAGAAACGCTCACTGTAAATGCACTTTACGAAGATGTTGAGGAAAGTCAAAAAGGGCAGCCTGCATTTATAGCTACAATATATCTACAAATGGGCATGGCCGTCAATAACAAAATTGCCGGACGCCTTCTTTGGTTTTGAGCCGGCCGGTTGCATCCATTTCGCCCCAAGGCAACTTATGATTTAAGACTGAACATTTGTCTTCAATGTTCATATCACTGATTACGGTGCTGAACATTCTTCCGCCCGGGCTGAAGATACTCGGCATCAAAATCGGCTATGATCCCCCGGCATAATTCTCTTAAGGCGGTATCGGCATCTGCCCGCAGCCAGCTGCTTTTAACTTCAACCAGTTGCTTCGATTTGAATTTCTGCAGCGCTGCCGGCAGCGACCCCTCTTTTTCAAGAACCGTGATGATAGATTTTGCATCGGCTTCCCGAACCGGCGCCATAATGACGGTCGAAACGGCCACACCGGTCCGTTTGCCGTCGGCATGCAATTCCACCCCCGTAACCGCAAGATGCCAGTCGGGGTCCATGTCCGTTATGACGACATCCCCCAGCTTTCTTAAATCGATCGTCATAAAGCTGCTGATCAGCCCGCTGACCTTTTCGGCAGCAATTACCGAAAGCCGCACCCGGGCTTTGTACCCTTTTTCTGTTTCACCACCGACCGTCACGGTCGGCAGCCCGGCAAGCGAAAGAATAATGAACAAAATGCACATCCGTTTTATTATTGGGTTCATGCTAAAAACTCCAGTTAGGGTAAAATAATTCGAAATTATCCACAAAACAAAGGCAAACTGATCTACAGAAATTGAGTTGTCCAACCGCCGGAACTATGTTATAAATTTAACAGTTTTTTGAAAGCGTTGCCACCGGGTTGATGTTAAAGGCGCCCCATACTATTGACCCCTCCGTTATGCCAAAATCACATGAGGAGAAAATCTATGATTTATATTGGAAATTTTCTGCACCAGACCAACCAGGAAGAAGCATCGGAGTCGGAACGCCGACACGGTGAATTCAATCTGATCGTCCAGGCCGAAACCCGCAGCGCCGCCATTGGGCTGTTCAAAGAACGCATTCAAAAGCAAAGAGAAATCAGCGGTTTCTTTGAAGGCGACTGTTCCATCTATTTTGTTGAACTCCTCGAATTCGAAAAAACACCCGAAACAGAGGCAATGATCATAAACTTCAAATCCATCGCCGGCGATCCCCTGATGCCCTTTATTGCCTGCTCGGTTCCCACCGGGCAAACCGACGCCTGCAGAATTTTCGACTGGAATGATAATGGACTTGAAGTTGACGGCAAAAACAACAAACTTTTTCTGACTTTTAAAAAACCACGTTAGCAGCGTTCAAGCTTAAAAATCGTTTGCCGGTAAAAATATGATTGAGCGTTCTAAATGATCAGACTCGGATACGCCTGTATCAACACGCAGCTCCCCTCTGCCGGTAGAACCTGCCGGTTAAAAAATGCATCCGAAGAAAACATCTTGAGCCTGTCCCGCCGGAACCTGAGCGCCCTCAAACAAATTCTACTCTGGAACCGGGACAAGGGGATCGGGCTGTTTCGTATTTCCTCTGAAACCATTCCTTTTGGCTCCCACCCGGTTAACCGGCTGCCGTGGCGACGATTGCTAAAAACCGAATCTTCCGAACTGGGCCGCCTGATTGCTAAATACAAAATGCGGGTTTCCATGCACCCCGGGCAGTATACTGTCCTGAATTCAATCCGGGAAACGGTGGTCGCCGCAAGTATCGCCGAGCTGGAATATCATGCCAGACTGATGGACGCGTTTTCCCTGGATGCAGCGCATAAAATCATCCTGCATCTGGGCGGTACATATGGCGACAAAAAAAACGGAATGAAACGGTTCGTCCGGAATTTTGAGAAACTGTCCTTATCGGTCCAGAAACGACTGGTCATAGAAAATGACGAAAAAAATTATACAGTCGCGGACACCTTGACCGTGGCCAGGGAGCTTCAGGTTCCGATGATACTGGATGTCTTCCATCACCGCTGCAACCCCTCCCTTCAAAAACTGGGACTGCTTCGGATCCTGGAATCAATCGCTTCGACCTGGCAGCCCCAGGACGGCCCCCAAAAAATTCATTATTCCGATCAGAAAAAGGGAGGGCCCGTGGGCAGTCATTCCGAAAACATCAATGTGACCGGATTTAAACGATTTTATCGCCGCATCCAACACCTGCCCCTGGACATCATGCTGGAGGTCAAAAACAAAGAGCAATCCGTATTGGCGCTATATCGCCGGATACCCTCGCTGCAAATTAAATTTTAGAGACCTTTTATGGTCGCTTCTCGACTTCCCGGCCTCCCGGTTGAACCGTTGTCTTGCCAACCGCCCCTTTTCCGGCGCCGTGTGCCTTGCGCCGTGCGCTTCAAGCCCTATTCTTTTTACAGTTTATCCTCAACCGACTTTATTTTGCCGTTTAACCGGTCGCCGGCGCCTTGTCGGTAATCGACCCTTAAACTCAAACTGATTCGGCTGCAGTCTTTTTTCAATTCTCCAAAACACTGATTGACCACGGCCATGGCTTCTTCCCATTCCCCTTCGATACTCGTGCTCATGGGTCCGAACCGATACGGCAGCCCGCTCTTTTTAACCATTTTAACCGCCCTGGCGACATAGGGACTTAAACTGACCCCCTTGTCCAGGGGAAAAATTGAAAATTCAATAATCACACTCATCCTTTCCTCCCTCCTTAAATACGGCAACTCCCGGTTGAAAAATGCCTTAAAATGCCCGTGACAGCAGTAAGTTTCCGAAGACCCAAAAAAATCAGCCTTGATTTGGATTTTCGGTGGTTTTTTGATTTTTCAACATCACATCAGCTGAATAGCAGGATTGACAATCTGCAATAGATTCAATATAATGAAAATGCTTAAAAGGCAATCGATACATGGGCCACCTTCCAAGATTTCAGCTTTTTTATTATCAATTTTTTTATCAGACCGGAAAGCATTTCCCGCAATGAAACGGAGAACATTCCTAAAAATAGCCGGACTATGCAGTGTATCGATCGCGGCCGGCTGTTCTTCCGAGCCTGAAAAATCACTATATGCCCTGGTCCAGGCCCCTGACGACATGGTCATTGGGAAACCGACCTGGTATGCGTCCACCTGCCGGGAGTGTCCGGCCGGCTGCGGCATTCTCGCCAAAAACAGAAAAGGCCGCCTCGTCAAGATCGAAGGCAACCCGCACCATCCCATCAACCGCGGTAAGCTCTGCCTGCGGGGTCAGGCGGCCCTTCAGGGAATCTACAACCCGGACCGGATCAAAACCCCCCTGCTGAAAGAAAACAATGATTGGCGTCCAATTTCATTTGCAGCGGCCCAGGACCTATTAAAAGAAAAGGCCGATACCGCGGCCCAAAAGGGCCGGAACCGCATCGGAATGCTCACGGAAATGGTGGGAGAAAGCCTGCTGTCGCTTTTTAGCAATACTCTCGAAAAATGGAACTCCCCGCATCCGCTGGTGTTTGAACCCTTTTCCTATGAGTCCCTGAAAGCCGCCAATGATCGTGTCCTGGGGGTTGAAGGATTGGTCTCTTACCGCATGGAAAGGGCCGATTTTCTGCTTTCCTTTGGCGCCGACTTTCTTGAAACCTGGCTGTCTCCGGTTGAATACGGCGCCAAATTCAAACAAATGCATTCAGTTAAAAACGGCCGTAAAAACCTTTTTTATCACATCAGCCCGTATCAATCCCTGACCGGGGCCAATGCCGATGTTTGGCTCCCCTGCAACCCCGGCGGCTAAGCCGCCCTGGCCTTGAGCCTTGTGAATGAAAGCATGATGCAGGGCAAGGGCAAGAAGCTGCCTGAAGATCTTCGCGCCGCCATTAATAAGGCGGCATTGCCTTTTACCAAAGAGAGCGCAGCGCAGCTTGCCGGCATTACCCCTGAACAATACCTGCAGCTGCTGAACCATTTGTTAAAGTCACACCGGCCGCTGATACTCGGCACCGGTTCCGGGTCCCTTGCCAAAAACAGCCTTCAGGCCAACATGGCGGTCAACCTGCTGAACCTGGTCCTGAATCCGGAGCTGGAACTTTTTGATTTTATCAATCGCCACACCATAGAAATCGCCCACAGCCGGGAAGCGGTATTAAAGTTTTTCAATGCCATGGATACCGGAGCAATCGAACTGCTGCTGTTAAACAATGTGAATCCGGCATTCTCCCTGCCGCCCCAACACAACATTGACGCCATACTCCAAAAGGATTCCCTTTTTGTCGTCAGCTTTTCCAATTTTATGGATGAAACCACGCAATTGGCCGATCTGATCTTTCCGGTCCGCCTTCCCCTGGAAACCTGGGATGAATATTCCGGAAAGCATGGCGTCGTTTCCACGCTTCAACCGGCCATGGGAAGGTTGACGGAAGCACCGCATCTGGGCGACGTCTTTTTAAATTTTTCTTTTCCAAAAGAAGCTAATCCCGGGCCTGAATCAAGCTATAAAGCGTATCTTTACACCTCTTTTTTAGAAAAGCGGCTTGCCAAAAACCTGAACGACTGGGTACTGGCCTTAAGCGCCGGCGGCCATTTCAGTCCGCCCTCCCGGACCGGATATGTGCAACCAAGGCTCGGAAAACCGCTGGTTGAAGATTTTACGGGACTCTCGACCATCCCTGAATCAGAACTCACGTTTATGGCCGCACCCTCCATACGGTTTTATGACGGCCGGGGCGCCAATAAGCCCTGGCTTTGTGAAATTCCGGATTCCCTGACCCAGATCGCATGGCAGACACCGGTGCGCATGCATCCGGTAACGCTGAAACAATATGGGCTCGAACAGGAAGATGTCGTCCGGATTCAAAGCCGCTGGGGATCCCTGGAAGCGCCGGTCTATGGAACCCCCAGCGTCAAACCCGGCGTTCTGGTCATGGAAATCGGTCAGGGACACCCCGGCTACGGTCGTTATGCCCGCAACACCAGTCTGAATCCGTTCCGGATACTCCCCGACGCCCCCAACCCGCTGGACGGCGGGCCGGTTCTGTCCGCTTCACCGGTGACCCTAACAAAAACCGGCAAAATGCTGAAGCTGGCGCATCTGGACGGCAGCCGTTTTCAGCACGGCCGTCAGCTTGCCCGTTCCATACCGCTGAAAGAACTTTCAGCAGGAACATCCCCCAAAAAGCCGGGGGTAACCCTGGAGGATTTTCCCCTGACCCTGCCGATTCCGGAAGGGTATGACCCCAAACGCGATATGTACCCCCCCCCATGACCATGACACCTACCGCTGGTCCATGGTGGTGGACCTTGATAAATGCATCGGCTGCAGCGCCTGCACGGCCGCCTGCTATGCGGAGAACAACATCGGCGTTGCGGGGCTGGAGCAGGTTCTCAAGGGACGTGAAATGTCCTGGCTTCGGGTGGAGCGATATCTTGACAGCGACTATCCGGAAAAGACAACCTTTCTACCCATGCTGTGCCAGCATTGCGACAATGCGCCCTGCGAGGCCGTCTGTCCGGTCTATGCCCCCCACCATTCCAAGGAGGGGCTCAACAACCAGATATACAACCGCTGTATCGGCACCCGGTTTTGTTCGCAAAACTGTCCTTATAAGGTCCGGCGATTCAACTGGTTCACCTGGGAAACTCCCTCACCGTTGAATCTCCAGTTAAACCCCGACGTCACGGCACGCAGCAAGGGGGTGATGGAAAAGTGCTCTTTCTGTATTCAGCGGATCAAGTTCGCCCATGGAATTGCCAAGGACGAAAACCGGCCTGTCCGCGACGGCGAAATCCAGCCCGCCTGTTTGCAGAGTTGTCCCACCGGGGCGCTGATATTCGGCAATTTGATGGATCCCGGCAGCCGGGTAAGGAAACTGGCGGCAGATCCCCGGGCCTACCAGGTGCTGGGATATTTAAACACCAAACCGGCGGTTATTTATTTGAAAAAAGTTTTACCGGAAATTTAAAATTGAAATTTTTTTCCTATCCGGATTTTTGATTATGACTAATGACGGTGCTTCCCCCAAACTGACCTACGCCCAAATCGACCAGACGGTGCTGGACACCCTCCGCCCGGCGACGCGCCCCTACTGGATTACCATTGCTCTGCTCTTTCTGGGCGTTCTGCTGGGCGCTGCCTGCTGGCTGTATCAGATTTTCAGCGGCATCGGCGTGGGCGGCCAGAACAACCCGGTTGCCTGGGGAACCTATTTGATCAACTTTGTTTTCTGGGTCGGCATCGCCCATTCCGGCACCCTGATATCGGCCATTTTGCATCTTTTCCGGGCCGGCTGGCGCAATCCCATTGCACGGGCCGCTGAAACCATGACGGTCTTTGCGGTCTGCACCGCCGGGCTGTTTCCGTTCATTCATTTGGGACGCGTCTGGGTGGTATTTTACATGTTGCCTTACCCCACACAGCGAGGGCTCTGGCCGAATTTTCTATCCCCCCTGATGTTTGACGTCATTGCCATCAGCACCTATCTCATCGTCAGCTCCCTGTTCTGGTATACCGGCATGCTGCCCGATCTGGCCACTGTAAGGGACCGATCCGAAGGGCTGCGCAAAAAGATTTTTACCATTCTCTCTTTGGGTTGGACCGGCGAACATGAGCACTGGCGTCATTTTTCACGCACCTATCTCTTTTTTGCCGCCCTGGCCACGCCGCTGGTGATTTCGGTCCACAGCGTGGTCTCCTGGGATTTCGCACTGGGGGTCGTCCCCGGCTGGCACACCACCATTTTTGCCCCCTACTTTGTTGCCGGCGCCATCCACTCGGGTCTGGCAATGGTCCTGACCCTGATGATTCCACTGCGCAAGATCTTCCACTACGAAAAAATCATTACCCTTTCGGTACTTGAAAATGTCGCCAAGACCATCATCTTTACCGGTCTCATCGTCGCTTTTGCTTACAGCACCGAATATTTCATGGCCTGGTACAGCCATAATGTCGTGGAACTGGAAACTTTCCGCTGGCGCGCCGTGGGTGACTACTCCCTTCAGTTCTGGATCATGGTGACCTGCAATACCGTTATACCGCTGCTGTTTTTCTTTAAGAAAATCCGAACCACCATTGTCTGGCTTTTCATCATCTCCCTTATCGTCAATATCGGCATGTGGTTTGAACGTTTTGTCATCATCATCGGCAGCGTCGCCCACGACTTTATCCCCCATGCCTGGGGATTGTATGCGCCCACAGCCATTGAATTCGGAATTATGCTGGGCAGCTTCTGCCTGTTCTTTTTTCTTTTTGTACTCTTTGTAAAACACCTGCCGTCGGTGTCCATGACGGAAATAAAGGAAACCGCTCATGCAGGAGAAAACCATGGCGGCTAAACATCACGTCATCGGTCTGTTTACGGACGAAAACCGGGCGGCTGAGGCCGCCGCCCGATTACGCGAGTCGCCCTGGCAGCTGCAAAAAGTATTCAGCCCGATCCCAAGCCACAAACTGACCGACGCCCTAAAGTTAAAAAAAAGCCCGGTCGGCTATTTTACCCTGTGCGGGGGCATTATCGGCTTTATCTGCGGGTTCGCCCTGGCGATATTCACATCCACCCGCTGGGGTATGATAGTCAGCGGAAAGCCCGTCGTGGCCCTGATTCCCTTTTTCATCGTAGGGTTTGAATGCACCATTCTGTTTGCCGTCATCGCCAACGTGATCGGCATGCTGACCCTGACCGGTCTGCCGCGTTACGACAATCTGAGATATTATGACCCGCGCTGCTCCGGTTCTCATTTCGGCCTGTTGGCTTCATGTGAAGCGGACGGACTGGAGAAGCTGACCGGTTTTTTTCAGCAGCAGGGGGCCGAGGTAAAGGTGTTTGATTAGAAAATGCCGACAACTCATACTGACATTGCCGTTATGAAAGCAAAAAGGCTTTTTATTCTTTTCGCGATCCTGATAGGAATCGGCCTGGCCGCCTTTTTCTTTGGACTGCTGGGTCAAAACCCGCAAAGGGCCTGGCAGGCGTACCTGATCAATTTTCTGATCTGGTCCGGCATCGCCCAGGGCGCGCTTCTTTTTTCCACCGTCATGCACACCACCAAAGCACGCTGGAGCGGCGCCCTGTCCAGTGCGGCCGAATCTTTCAGCGCCTTTTTTCCGATTTCCTTCATCCTGTTTCTACTCCTCTTTCTGGGAAAAGAGCATGTCTTCCCCTGGCTGCACCATGACCTTCACGGCAAAGAGGTCTGGCTTAATCTGCCGTTTCTGTTTGCCCGGGATATTCTGGGCCTGCTCATCCTCTACGGGTTCGGGTTTGCCTACCTGTATTATGCCCTCTGCGCTAAAATCGGAACGCTGGAGTCCCGGGGAAAAATCCGCACCCGCTTATCCAAACACTGGGTCCGCATCGACCCCCGGCGCTGTCAAAGCAGACAGTCGATTTTCAGCATTCTGTACATGCTGGCATTTGCCCTGGTCCTGTCGCTGGTGGGATTCGACCTGGTCATGAGCATGGACCCGCACTGGCATTCCACCCTTTTTGGGGCGTATACATTCGTCAAGGCCTTTTACATCGGACTGGGGGGGCTGATCATTCTCGCCTGGCTGCTGTATCTTAAGGCTGAAAACCGTTTCGGGCTGCGGCTATCCGACTTTCACGACATCGGCAAACTCTTTTTCGCCTTTTGCCTGATGTGGGCCGATTTTTTCTACGTCCAGCTTGTGGTGATCTGGTACGGAAACATCCCTGAACTGACCGGCTATATCATTGAACGCACCCTGATGCCTCCCTGGAAGATGCTTGCCTGGACCGTCTTTATCGTCTGCTTTATCCTGCCGTTTCTGCTGCTGCTCAACAAAAAGATAAAAACAAAGCCCTGGGCCATGATACCCCTGTGCAGCATCGTCATCGTGGGAATATGGCTGGAGCATCTCCTGCTGCTGGGACCGGCCTTGGGTCATGATACCGTCGTTTTGCCGTTGAGCCTGACGGACGGTTTGATCAGTCTTGGATTTTTAGGCCTGCTGCTGGCTTCCGTTGCTTTTTTTCTGAAATTATTTCCGGAACTGGGTCGGATCGGAAAGCGTGAGGGGGTGGAATGAAAATTACCATTGCCATTGCCCTGCTGTTACTGATCCTTTCCGTATTGATTCTGTTCAGGAAGGACTGGCTCTCGGCACTATTAACCGCAGTGCATAACTGCTTTATGCCTGCGCGTTCAAACAGGCTTGTGCTGCTGGCGGTGGGTTTGTGTTTTCTGTCTACCGTCCTGCTGCTGTACCTTTTCTATCGCCCCCCCGGGTGGGATATCGGGCCCGAGCAGCCTATTCCCTTCAGCCATCGGCTGCATGTCGACGTCAAGCAGATCCAGTGCCAGTTCTGTCATCCCTATGTGGACCGAGCCCTTCATCCGGGAATCCCCCCGGTTGAAAAATGCCTGTATTGCCACAACCATATTATTGCCGGTCATCCCCAGATTCTAAAGGTACATGACTATTTTAAGACCGGTTCGCCGGTGAAGTGGCGCAAAGTAAATTATCTGGCTGAACACGTGCTGTTCAACCACGAGCGTCATATTAAAAAAGAAATCGAATGCCGGCAATGCCATGGGCCGATTGAAACCATGGACCGCATCAAAGGCACGTATTTCAGAATGCAATTTTGCATCACCTGCCACCAGCAGAAAAAAGCAAACCTCGATTGCTGGCTGGCGTGTCACAGTTAAAGGAGAATCAGTTGACAGACACCTCGTTGACTCTATTGCCGCAACCGCACTTAACCGCCAAGGGGTTTTGCCTCACGTCCGCCTTCTGGATGGTCATTGCGACATTTGCGGGGCTTCTGGGGGCGACCGAACTGATCGCGCCGGACCTGACCGCCAACGTCGGCTGGCTGGTATTCGGCAGAATCCGGCCGATCCATATCAATCTGGTGCTTTTCGGCTTTGTGACACCGGGACTCCTGGCAGCGGCATTTTATTACTTTCCGCGCCTGCTTCGCACCGAACTTTTCAGCGAAAAGCTCGGCATCCTCACCGTCATCGCCTGGAACGTCACCCTGGTGGCCGTTACCGTCAGCCTGGCCATGGGATACACCCAGGGCCGCGAGTATGCTGAAATGGTCTGGCCCATCGACATCATGATCATTGCCGCCTTTGTCTTGGTGTTCACCAACCTGGCCATGACGGTAAAAGGGCGCCGCGAACCGATTCTGTATGTCTCGGTCTGGTATGTCCTGGCAGCCACCGTTCTTACCGCCGCAACCTACGCCCTCGGCAATGTGATCTGGCGGCCCGACAGCGGCGCCCTGGTGGGAATTCCGGATGCCATCCTGCTCTGGTTTTACGGGCATAATGTGTTCGGCCTGCTCTTGACGCCCCTCGCCGCCGGTGTGACCTATTATGTTATCCCCCGGGCCTGTCGCACCCCGCTTTACAGCCATACCCTTTCGCTGCTGGGCTTCTGGTCCCTGATCGTGGTCTATACCCATATCGGGACCCACCATCTGCTGCAGGTGCCGGTTTCCACCTGGCTCAAGGTCATCGCCATCGTGGACAGTGTCGCCATGGTAATCCCGGTCATGGCGTTTCTTCTCAATATCTGGTTTACTGCCAAAGGCCGGCTGGGAGAAATCCATGTCGACATCGGCGCCAAATTCGTTTTCACCGGAACCATCATGTATTTTTTTGTCAGCATTCAGGGCTCCATGATGTCGCTGCCCCAGGTGCAGCGGGTAACGCACTTCAACAACTGGGTGGTGGGACACGCCCATGTCGGCGTTTTGGGATTTGCCGGAATGATCGCCCTTGGGGGACTTTACTATATCCTTCCAAAGATAACGAACCGTCCCCTTTACAGCAGATTTCTGGCGGATCTGCAGTATTGGCTGATTTTAATCGGCGTGGTGGGATTCACCGTGGTCCTGACCTTTGCCGGCCTGATTCAGGGATCGGCCTGGCTCAACGGTGAAACGGTTTACCGGCTTCTGGCTGAAATCCATGTCTATTATGTTGTCAGGGCTTCCCTGGGGCTAATGATATTTGTCAGCGCAATACTCGGCCTGTATAACATTCTGCAAACCCTGTACGGCAAACCCGGAGAAACGCCATGAAGATGACCCTGAAAGCCTTAATTTTAGGGAGCCTGCTGATCCTGGCGGCTATTGTTTTTGTGGTTGTTTTCATTCCCTACACCACCCGCGATGAAACCCCTTCGGACATTTTCCGAACCCGGATTCAGGAAGAATCCGCCGGGCGCGCAATTTATATCGCCAACGGCTACGTGTACTGTCACACCCAGTCCATCCGTTCCATTGACTGGGGGCTGGGGGCGGAACGGATCGCCCAGGCCGGAGATTATGTGGCAGACTATCCGGTACTGCTGGGATCCCAGCGTACCGGTCCGGACCTGTCCCAGGAAGGCGGCGAGCACCCCGACGACTGGCATATTGCCCATTTTATAAATCCGCGCCATACCCGGCCGAATTCCATCATGCCGGCGTTTGCTTTCCTCGACAGGAAAAAGATGAACACGCTCACCCGCTATGTTCAGAGTCTCGGCCTGCTCCAGGCGGATGGGCGCATGGACCGGCAGCGTTTCTGGAAAAAGGAAGCTGTCCGGGCCTATGAGGCCGGTCCCGACGCCAATGTCCAATGGCTGAATGATCAGATCCCCCGGGGATGGCGGGATGTTCCCAATCCGTATCCCACCACCGAAGCCGGCATTGCACGGGGGCATAAGATTTATCAGGATTTCTGCCTGGGCTGCCACGGTCCGGTGGGAGACGGCATGGGCCCGGCCCAACCCTGGATTTATCCGCCGCCTTTTAACTTTACCCTGTTAAAAGGGCGTGAAATCTCCGGCGGCATTCTTTATTACCAGATTATGAACGGCATTACCGGTACGGCCATGCCGTATTTCAAACGGGAGCTGGAGTCTGAAAAGATCTGGGATGTCGGCAATTATGTGGCCGTTTATTTTATCAACGACAGTGACGCCAATACCGAACCCAAGGGGATAGATGCAGCCTATGAACCGTAATTAGGCGAATAGGCTGAAGACTGAAGGCTTTTAGACTCGCCTCAGTCAGAATTTTACCTTCAGCCTTCAGCCTAAATACCTGCATCGTGATTAATTTGTTTTAACATAGCAAAATGTTCGTTGATGGTTTTATCCGAGTAAGGAAGAAAGACATGTACTTCCCTTATTTCATCACCTATATCGCAGTGGGCTTTATCATCAGTCTGAGTGTATTCATATGGGCACTGAAGAACAATCAATTTAAAGACCAGCGCCGGGCCCGGTTTTTGCCGCTGGAGAATGAAAAAGGGGCCGATGCCGCCCCGATTACCGGAATCAGCCGGTTTGAAATTTACGGGTTGCTGCTGCTGGCCTGCGCCGGACTGCTGGCCAGTGCCGCCGTCCTTGTTTTTGCGCTGCTGCCCGGCGGGCCGCCCTGACAAAACCGTGCGAGGAGAAACGTATGCGATTTTTTGCCCTGCTTAATTTTCAGCATGTCATTCTGTATGTGTTTCCGGCCTTTATTTTCATTATTATTTTCGGGCTGGCACTGGCGAAATCTTACTTTAAAAGTGCCGACGCTGCAGAGAGACTGACACATGTCCATGGCCGTTATCCGGACGATCTTGAAGACAGGAATGCACCATTTCCAATTGCGCTCACGCTGATTATCGCCGGCACGGTTGTCTGGGCCGTTTTGTACATACTGTTCAACGGTTTGATGGGGGTTAAGATATAAAATGGAAACACGACCAACAGCGCTTTCCGCCGGAAAAACCTGGTTGTTGGTTTTTCTGCTGGCACTGTTTATTCTGGCAAAAGGTTTTTTTGCCTTTTATGTAGTGGGTGACAGGGGGCAACCCTCCTGGGAGTATCGGCCGGTCAAGGACGTTCCCGGTGAATCACCCTATGCTGTTTACGATGTCATGCCCTTTCCACAGCATGTCAGGGGCGCAGAGGGAGAATAAATGAAGAAGGTTGCCGCCGCTGCAGTGATTTTGTTTGTCTTGATCATGGGGGCCTACCATGTCCTCCTGAAGGTAGACAACGATTTTCCATACGGCCGGATGCGGGAAACGCCCGCTGTCCGGCCCTATGAAGAACCCCTGCTCCTGATGGAAGCAGGAACCGTTCCGTCTGCCGGCGGGGAAGCGATTTTAAAGGCGACCGCCGCCGAAAGCCTCCACTCGCCGTTTGGTGAGACACCGGATATCGCCAAACAGGGCGAAAAACTCTATTTCACCTACTGCGCCCAGTGCCACGGCAAATACCATGACGGCAACGGCACGGTGGGCCAGAGTTTTGCGCCCCTGCCGGGAGATCTGCGCAGCGCCAAGGTCCAGTCCCTTTCCGACGGCGTCCTGTTTAAAGAGATCAGCTACGGCATACCCAAGGGCAGGCAGCCCCCCCTCGCCACCACAATTGCCGAAGCGGACCGCTGGCGAATCATTCTATATGTAAAATCACTGGGGATTCGAAATTAGAATGGCATTATCTATAAAGCAAAGATCTTCATGCAAACTGGATGTAAACATATTTCCTTGAAAAAATCCCCCTTGCCCCCTTTAATAAAGGGGGAATTATTCTCCTCCCTTTCATAAAGGGAGGTTGGGAGGGATTTTAAAACGTTGGGGGACAAATTATATAAATGCCAACCCACCTGCCATGAATAAGACCTCCGCCAGCTGCGACCTATGCGGCCTGCCCCTGGGCCACGCCGCCATCTCCCTTGACATATCCCCAAAAACCTATTGCTTCTGCTGCCCGGGCTGCCGGCAGGTATTCAATCTTCTGCTGGAAGCTGCCGGTTCGGCGGATCCGAAAACTTTCAGGGATACGGAGCTGTTTCAAAAATGCCGGGATATCGGCATCATCCCGCAATCCGAAGAAGATCTGATTGGCCGGGATCAGCCCTTTCGGGCAGGGAGAGCCCAAACAAAATCAACCGGTGCGCCTGCCCCTTCCCGGCAACTAAATCCACCCCAAGCCGCTTTAGGTCTCACCCTTAAAGTAGATAACATGTGGTGCCCGGCGTGTGCCTGGGTAATTGAAGCCTATTTTAAAAAAACCCCCGGAATCATTTCAGCGAATTGTAATTTTTCCACCGATTATCTACGGTGTGATTATGATCCGGTGGCAACCACTCCGGACAACATTGCAGACACAATCCGGTCTCTGGGTTACCGGACGCTTCTACCCGGAGAAAAGGACACGGCCGGCAAGCGATCCGATTCTATCCGCTTGGGGGTATCCGCCTTTCTCACCGCCAACGTCATGATGCTGTCTTTTGCGCTTTATTCCGGATTTTTCAGCGAGCTGTCTGTTGAAACGGTGCGCCATTTATCGTGGCCGATCTTTTTCATGACGGCAGTCGTCTTTTTTTACGGCGGTATCAATATTTACAGGAAAGCCCTGACCGGGTTTGTTGCAGCCGCATTCGGTCTGGAAACCCTCGTCACCATCGGCTCGACCTGCGCTTTTTTATTCAGCATTGTCAATCTGGTCAAAGGCAGCATTCACCTCTACTTTGATACCACCTGCATGCTCATCACCCTGGTTCTTTTGGGAAAACTGCTGGAAAAAAACGCCAAAGACAAAGTCCGCACGGATATAGAGGCTTTCTTTTCACTGCGTCCGTCCAAGGCTAAAATATGTTCGGCCCAATATCCCCGGGGCCGCTATGTGAGCGCAGACAGCCTGCAGGCAGGAGACGTTTTTCTGGCGACTGAAAACGAAACCATTGCAGGGGATGGGGTGGTTCTGGAAGGAAATGCAGCCGTGGATGAGTCTGCGCTAACGGGCGAAGCCAGGCCCGTTCGCATCGAATCCGGAGACCGCGTTCGCAGCGGCACCCGGGTGTTGCAGGGCGGTTTGCGCGTCAAAGCCGAAAGCGTAGGCGCTGATTCCACCATCGGTCAAATGATCGCGGTTATGGAACAGGCCCTGTCGGCCAAAACGCCCCTTGAAGAAAAATCAGACCGGGTCCTGCGCCTGTTTGTGCCCGCCGTTCTGTTGTTGGCGGTTGTTACCGTTGCCGGCTGCCTCCTGGCCGGTCTTTCTTTTGAGCATGCCCTGATTCGCATGGTGACCGTGCTGGTTATCGCCTGTCCCTGCTCCCTGGGCATTGCCATCCCCCTGACACGGATGGCCGGCATCTCCCTGGCTGCAAAATCCGGAATCCTCGTCCGCAACTTTCGCGGCATTGAAAAAGCCGGCCGGCTAGCCGCCGTTGTATTCGACAAAACCGGCACCTTGACCCATGGCCGCTGGGAGCTGATCGATCTGGTTCCCTTCACGCCGTTCACATCGGCCCAGGTGATGTCCCTGGCGGTTTCCCTGGAAAAGGATTCGGATCACTATATCGCTGTTGAAATCCGGCGCTATGCGCAAGAGCATCATCTCTCCCCGGCGGATGTAGCGCACATTTCTCATTCTGAAAACGGGATCAGCGGCCGCCACAACAATGCAGAAGTAAAAATCGGATCCAGCGGATATCTGCAAAAAGAACTTGCGGCTCTCCCCGACGATCAACTCAACAACCTTAAAGATTCTCCTGCCATTCGCTCTTTTGTCTACATGAGCATCGGGGGCAAACCCTGTGCGGCTCTCATTTTCGGCGACAGGATCAAAGCTGGCACGGCCGACGTTGTCCGGCAGCTTCACATGAAAGGGGTCAAGACCTATCTGGTTTCCGGCGACGGTGTTAAAACCACCGATATCGTCGCCGGCAGTCTGGGAATCCGCGAATCATTCGGCGGGATGCTACCCCGGCAGAAGGCGGATTTCATCGAAAAACTTCAGGAATCCGGCTTACGGGTTGCCATGGTCGGCGACGGCATCAATGATGCGCCGGCCTTGATTCAGGCGGATCTCTCTGTTGCGGTTCATTCCGGAAGTCACCTGGGAAAAGAAGTTGCCGACATTACCCTGATGCGCAGCGATCCCCTCCAGGTTATGGAACTGTTGGCGCTTGCCGGGCGGATCAATTCAAAGATATCCCAGAACCTCATCTTTTCATTCATTTATAACACCGGCAGTCTTCCCATTGCCATGAGCGGGCTGCTGAACCCCCTTATCGCCGTCAGCGCCATGCTCCTGAGCAGCCTGACGGTTATCGGCAATACACTGTTGATGATGAGAAGCCGTCCCATGACATCCGCCGATGCCGAACGGCCCGGCGCCTGAATTGTTTTAGGCTGTTAAAAGCATTGAAGTTTTCCAGCCTTATGATATATCGCCTGTTAATGATCCGAATCCCGCATAATTTAAGCTTGAAAGGGAACAGGCTGCAGGCTTGCTGACCGGTTCAACGTTTGCACTGTTGTGCGCCCTGACGTTCGCCTTTGCCGCGGTGTCAACCCGCCGGGCCGTTATCAAAGGACCGGCGCTCATGCATGGCGTCTTCATCTCGATCCTTATTTCGCTTCCTTTCCTTCTCGGCATCCTGATTGCTTCCGGGCAGACCGGGCGCATTTTCAGTTTTTCTCTGAGCGGATATATCTGGCTGTCCTCAGCCGGCATTCTTCATTTTGTCATCGGTCGCTGGATGTTTTTCAAAAGCGTACAATTCTCAGGGGCCAATATTACTTCAATCCTTCGCCGAACCGATTCACTGGTTGCCCTCTTACTCGGAGTCGCTTTATTAGGCGAGCCCCTGAGCTTCCCGCTCGTTTTTGGAATACTGCTCACCGTTTTCGGTGTCATCATTACCAGTTTGAACCCCAATATGGTTCGCGACAAGCAGGCGCCCTTTTTAAATCTATCATCCAAAGCGCTTTTTTTCGGATTGGGTACGGGGGTATTATGGGGCATCACCCCCGTATTGATGAAAGTCGGGCTTCAGGGATCAAATGCGCCTGTTGCCGGTGCTTTTATTTCATTTTTCGCCGCAACCGTTGCATTGAGCTTTTCGCTGTTGAACCGGGACAGAAGAAATTCCTTTTCACAACTGCCATGTAAAGTCATCGGTTTATATTGTATGGTTGGCCTGTTGGCCGGAATTGCCAATATGTTTCGCTTCCTTGCCCTGAACCTCTCACCGGCCAGCGTGGTGACACCGCTGCTCTCGACAACACCGGTGTTTTTGGTTGCGTTTTCCTTTTTATTCAATCGAAAACTGGAAGTGTTCAATCTTCCGGTCATTGTAGGAACAATCGCCGTGGTAATCGGCGCCATTCTACTGGTGTAAGGCCATATGTCAACTTTAACCGTTTTGTTTCTGTTCACTTAGAGTTGTAGTTTATGCTCGGCTCCCTCTTTGCACTGCTGTCGGCCATGTCATTTGCACTGAATGCGATTTTTCTTCGCCGCGCGGTCATTATCGTTGTCGATATCAGCGTCGGCATCCTCATCAGCGTCTCCATGGCGGTGCCGCTGCTGTTTCTCGTCATTGCATTTACCGGCCAGATTCACACCCTCCTGAACTTTACCTGGCAAGGGTATGTCTGGCTGTCACTGGCAGGGATTGTTCATTTTGTATTCGGCCGCACCTTAAATTATAAATGCATCCAGCTGGTGGGCGCAAATATCGCCAACATCCTCAGCCGTTCGGATATCCTGATATCCGTTGTGATCGGCGTTACGGTTCTGCGGGAACCTTTGGGCTGGGGCCTGGGGATCGGCGTTTTTCTGATCTTAACGGGAATCACCCTGACCGGTTTAAACTCCCAGCGAACTCAAAAATCCTCTGAATCTCTCTACCGGATCCCGGCCAGAGCGTTTGTCTTGGGACTCGGTGCGGGGGTGTCGTGGGGGGTGGCCCCCATCTTCGTCAAATTGGGACTTGACGGCATCGGATCCCCTGTTGCAGGCGCCTTTGTATCATTTGTTGCGGCAACGGCTATTTTAAGCCTTTCACTTCTGAAACAAAAAACACGTATTTCTATTTCCGCTACCTCGGGAAGGGCGGCCGGGTTCTTCTTTGCCGCCGGGTTTTTGAGTTTTGTCGCAAATTTTGTCCGTTATATTGCCCTGGATCTGGCGCCGGCAAGCGTGGTTACCCCTTTGGCTTCCACCGTGCCTGTTTTTGTGCTTATTTTTTCGTTTGCATTTAATCGCAAACTGGAGATATTCAATCCCCGGGTGGTGATCGGGGCTATTTCAGTCGTCATCGGGACGCTATTCTTGGTTTAAAGGACACACAAAAGATGAAAAACGAAAACCATTCTGAGACTGTTTTCACTAGCGGCGCCGGCATCAGACAGGGAAGCTATCTGATACTGACCTGTTTTTTCTTTGCCCACGCAACGTTTCATTTTATGTCGCAAAGTTTTTCCGTCATGCTCCCGGCGGTCAAAACCAGTTTTGGAATCAGCCCGATTCAGCTGGGCGCCATTATGACCGCCCATGAATTGGCTGCCGGCCTGTCGTCTCTGCCGGGCGGCATCCTGTCCGATTACCTGCGCCGGCATCGCGCCCTGCTGATGGCGGCCTGCATGGTTGTTTTCGGTCTTGGCTGGCTGCTGATCAGTGTTGCGCCGTTTTATGGTTTTGTTCTTGTGGGCATGATCATCCTGGCCATTGCCGGTTCGATCTGGCACCTGCCCTCTTTGGCCGAGCTCGGGTTGCAGTTTTCAAATCATCGCGGCGCCGCCCTTGCGATTCACGGCTCCGGCGGCAGTATGGGAGATATTTTCGGGCCGGTCTTAACCGGACTCCTTCTCGGCTTTATTTCCTGGCAAAGCATCCTGTCCATGTACTTCATCGTTCCGCTGATCATGGCCGGTTGGATTTATTATACCTTTTTTATAATTGATAAAACAAAAAATAAAACGCCGGAATCACATGTTGAAAAAAAAGCTGATTTTAAAGAGCAGCTGGCCATTACAAAAGATATTCTGAAACGAACCCATCTCTGGCGGGTGAACTTTGTGGCCGGATTCCGCGGCATGTGTTTCGCTGTAATCGTAACCTTTCTGCCCCTGTTTATGAAGGAGCAGCTCGGCTTTTCTTCAAAATCCATCGGATTTCATTTCGGCCTGCTCTGGGCCATCGGTATTGTGGCCAGCCCGCTGATGGGACACCTTTCCGATCGCTGGGGCAGAAAACAGGTGCTGGTGCCTGCGCTGCTCTACTCATGCCTGCTCATTACCCTGATGGCCTTTTTCGGCAAAGGCGCGATATTTACGCTCTTGATCGTTTTGCTGGGTTTCAGCATCCGCAGTGATTACTCCCTTGTGTCGGCCACAATCCTTGATATTGCCGGCAACCGTGTGGCAACAACCATCCTCGGGGTACAATCGCTGACCCGTTATCTGATGGGAGCTGTTTCTCCCTTAATTGCCGGGGCGCTCTATCAATACAGCGGCATGCGCGCGACCCTTTTATATGTCGCCGTGCTGTTTGCCTGTGCCGCCTTTATATTTTCCACCGTTGATTTAGGCCAAAAGGCTGAAATGAGCTGATTGACAAAATTGCTGCATTTAAATGCCTGAACCCTTCCCCTTTATCGGCTGCCACCTTCATTAATAGTTGGATCTTCTTCTTGACTGTCACATGATAATGCCTACCATGTAGTATATCTTAAACGGCCAAACAACGACTCCATATCCATTGAGGCATATCATGATCAATCGACGAAAGTTCTTACAACTTAGCTCTGCGGGAGCATTGGGCTGTTTAGCTGGTGTTCCCGGGGGATTTTTAAACCTTCCCGTCGCATCTGCGGCAACGGCAATCAGCCCGGCGTTTGTTCCGGATGTTGAGATCGCTTTGACAGCAGCCCCGGACCAGGCTCAGATCATGGCCGGCAGGCCGACTCACGTGTGGAAGTATACGGGCAAACTGTTGAGGGGAAAACAAGACAACATGACCAACAACGACAACACATATCTGGGGCCCACCATCCGGATTCAAAAGGGACAGAAAGTCCGGATCCATTTTCAAAATAGAATACCTGACCCGTCCATTATCCACTGGCATGGCCTGCATGTCCCGGCCGACATGGACGGGCACCCCCGCTATGTCATCCCCCGCGGCGAAAACTACGTTTATGAATTTGAGGTGCGCAATCGCGCCGGCATGTACTGGTATCACCCTCATCCCCATGGTCGCACCGGCCACCAGGTATACGGCGGCCTGGCCGGACTTTTTATTGTTTCCGATGACGAAGAAAAGTCCGTCGCATTGCCGGCGGACCCATATGACATCCCCCTGGTTATTCAGGACCGCATTTTTGACGGCAATAATCAACTGTCATACCCCGTCCAGAATATGATGGAACGGATGACCGGTCTGTTGGGAGATCGCATCCTGGTGAATGGAAAACCGGAATACACGCTGTCGGTGGCCACCCGGGCATACCGTCTGCGCCTCCTCAACGGATCCAATTCCCGCGTCTACAAGCTTGCCTGGGAAGACGGCAGCCCCCTCGTGGTGATCGGAAGCGACGGCGGTCTGCTGGAAAAGCCGGTTCAAAAAAATTACGTCATGCTGGGACCGGCGGAGCGGATTGAACTCTGGGCCGACTTCAGCAAATATCCGGTGGGATCTGACCCGGCCATGGTGAGCCTGTCCTTTGATGCGGGCACCTTGAACGGCGGCGGAAGGGGACGCGGCATGATGGGAGGCAGCGCCCTGCTACCGAACGGGTACCCTTTTACCGTGTTCAAGGTACAGGTCGACCGCAAGGAAAAAGAAACTCTGGTTTTGCCCCAGCGATTTTCAGCTATCCAGCGCTACCAGGAGAGTGCCGCGGTCAATTCCGGCTCCCCCCGCACATTCCGTCTGCTTTTGAATCATATGAACTGGACCATTAATGGTCGCACATTCCGTATGGAAGAAGTCGCAGATGACGAAATCGTGCAGTTAAACACCCTCGATGTCTGGGAGTTTGTTAACGAACCCGGCGGGATGGGAATGATGGGGGCCATGGACATGCCCCACCCCATTCATATCCACGGCATGCAGTTCCAGGTTCTGGGTCGCAGCGGCGTGAAACACCGCGGCTATGTGGACGAAGGCTGGAAGGATACCGTCTTGCTGATGCCCGGCGAGCGGGTTAAGCTGCTGGTCCGATTCGAGGACTATCCCGGCCTGTTCCTGTATCACTGCCACAATCTGGAGCATGAAGATATGGGCATGATGCGTAATTATTATGTCAGAAAAATATGAATGACCAGATGATATGAACCACTGCAATATCAAAACACCGCCGCAGGCAATTTGACATATTTTTGACAGGGTTTATTTTAATGTAGTAATTTGTTGCATATAAATCCTGATATCTTATCGGTTAAGGAGGCCTTATGATTCAATTTGACAATATCATAAGACATAAAGCCACACGCATTTGGTTGAGTGTTTTGTTTTTATTCTTCACGGCCCTTGCGGTTGCCCATGGCCCCAAAGGCCATGATGAAATGGAATTTTCTGCCCTTATGGCTGTAAAAAAAGGGGTCGAACTCTACGATCGCCTGGTTGTCAGCGATAAGCTTGATGAAAGCTGGGAGATTGACCTGGAAAATCTAAACGTGTTCAAAAAAACCATCGACAATCAAGAAGGGTTCGTTGTAAAGTTCAGTCGCGCCAAAGGAGAACCCAAATCGGTCTATATCTTTTTTTCTCAAAAAGGCGAATACATGGGCTCGAATTTCACTGGAGATTAATGGTTTCGGGAGACAGGGCCGATGAATCAAAACGAAGTAAAAAACCTTTTTATCAAACCGACGAATTCATTTTCGCTCTCAAATTTGTCCATATTCATTTGTTCGGGATGAGTTTGATCTTTATTTTAATGGGTGGAATCGTTCTTTTTCTCGATCTCAGCACAAAGGTCCGCACCTGGCTAGTCGTTCTACCCTTTATCGGCGTGGGTGTCGATCTGGCCTCCGTTTGGCTAAAAGTATTCATCCATCCCGCCTTTTTCTGGCTGCATATCCCCGGCGGCATGCTTTTTGGAACCGTTTTTGTCATCGATTCCTTTTTGATTCTTCGGCAGTTATGGATTTCAAAAAACTGAACCCTCTTTCATTAAAAGGTTATTCAATTTTTGCTCGATACAGTCTTAAGCTGTTAGACACCACGGATATGCTGCTCATGGCCATTGCCAGGGCCGCGAGAATCGGATGAAGCTGTTTTAGCGCCATGGGGAAAAACGCAAACGGCGCCAGGACGCCGGCTGCCACCGGAATCAGCACAACATTATAAAAGAATGCCAGGAAAAGATTCTGCCGGATGGTGCGCATGGTTTTGCGGCTGAGGGCGATGGCCTTGGATACCCCGGTCAGGCTGCCGCTGGACAGGATCACGTCGCCGGATTCGATGGCCACATCCGTCCCGGTACCAATGGCGATGCCGATATCGGCCTGGGCCAGGGCCGGGGCATCGTTGATGCCGTCTCCCACCATGCCGACGTTTTCTTTTTTATTCTGGAGCTCCTTGATTTTCAAGGATTTTTCCTCCGGCCGCACTTCCGCAAAAATCTCATCGATGTGAACCTGTAAGGCAATTGCCTTGGCGGTCTGAATATTATCGCCGGTCAGCATCACCACCTTCAGGTTTTGCTCGTGCAACTGCCGGATAGCTTCTGCGGATTCCGGCTTTAACATGTCCGAAACTGCTATCAGGCCTGACAGGGCATCCTCACGGACGAGAACCATCACGGTCTTTCCTTCCCCTTGCAGGGATTCGATTTTATCTTTTGCCTGGCTGATATCGATGTTTAATTCATCGAACCATTTGGGCTTTCCCAGCTTGACGGAATGCCCGTCAACCCGCGCCTCTACCCCGAAACCGCCGGAGGCCTTGAACCCCTCCGGGTCCCAGAGTTTGAGGCCCTTTGACTTGGCTTCATTGACAATGGCTTTGCCCAACGGATGCTCAGAGCCTCTTTCCAGCGAGGCTGCCAGTTTTAAAAATGATTCGGGTGTCTGGTACACGGGATCAAACGAAAGCACATCGGCAACTGCCGGCTTTCCAATGGTGATGGTGCCGGTTTTATCCAGTACAATGGTGTCCAGCTTGGTGGCGTTTTCAAGGGCTTCCCCTTTTTTAAATAGGATCCCGTTTTCAGCGCCCTTGCCGGTTCCGGCCATGATGGCAGTGGGCGTGGCAAGACCCAGCGCACACGGGCACGCGATCACCAGGACAGCCACCATCCGGATCATGGCCGGTACAAAGTCACCGGTGATACCCCACCACAACCCGAACGTGATAACCGCAATGGCGATAACAGTAGGAACAAAAATGGCCGATACCCGGTCGGCTATTGCCTGGATGGGTGCTTTACTCCCCTGGGCCTCCTGTACCAGTTTGATAATCTGGGCCAAAGCGGTTTCCTTACCGACACGGGTTGCCTTAAATTTAATCAGCCCGTGGCCGTTGATCGTACCGCCCACCACTTTATCGCCAGGATTTTTGTCCACCGGAATCGGTTCACCGCTCAGCATGGATTCGTCTACGGCCGATAAACCCTCCAATACAACCCCATCCACCGGTATCTTTTCACCCGGCCGGACAATGACCGTGTCGTCGGCCTTGACACGGGTAAGGGGAATTTCCTGTTCGTCGCCGTTGACGATGACGGTTGCCGTTTTAGGCTGCAGGCCCATCAGCTTTCGAATCGCTCCGCCGGTTTTGCCCTTTGTGCGAACTTCGAGAAGCTTACCCAGTTTGATCAGGGTGATGATGACGGCGGATGTTTCAAAATAGACATGCTCGCCGACGTGCGGAAGCAGTAAAACAGCCAGCGAATAAAAATAAGCCACGGAAGACCCCAGCGCGATGAGAACATCCATATTGGCGCTCTTGTTTCTGAGACTCTTGATCCCACCGACATAATAATCCCAGCCCGTATAAAACTGGACCGGGGTGGCCAGGAACAGGAACAGCCAGTTGACCCAGGCGGCATGACCCCAGGGGCCGATCAGATTAAAATCCCGCAGCATGCTCAGGGTAAACAGCGGCAGCGCAAATACGGCGCCGGCAATAAACTTACGGGTCTGGTCTCTTATCTCGGCGTTTCGGGCGGCCTGTTCGGCATCTTCACCGTCCATAAGGTCGTCCGGGGCAATGGCCCCATAGCCGGCCTTTTGAATAGCGCCGATGATATCATCCACGGTCGCCAGCGACGGCAGATATTCGACGGACGCTCTTTCGGATGCAAAATTCACCGCCGCATTTAAAACGCCGGGCACCTTCCGGTTCAGGGCCCTTTCTATGTTGCCCGCACAATTGGCGCAGGTCATGCCGGTTATCGGCAGTTCTACTTTTGCCGTTGCCACAGCATATCCGGATTTATGAATATTTTCGACAATATCTTTCACCTGCAGCTTTACCGGATCAAATGTAACAGCGGCCTGTTCGGATGCAAAATTTACCGCCGCCGCTTTAATGCCGTTAAGCTTTTTAAACCCTCTTTCGATATTGGCAGCACAATTGGCACACGTCATTCCGGTTATCGGCAAAGATACATTCTGTTCCGCCATCTAAATCACCTCTTTTCCGTTACAGCCGGTCCGCCGGGAAACGGCAGATCCGCCATTTTCCATTACACGGCGGGATAGTTGATTTCTTTCAGGGCCGCCTTGATCTTATCAAGGGTTGCCGGGAGATCCCATTTCACCGTAATATTTTTGTTTTCGGGAGATCCAATTACCTCTTTGACCCCATCTATCTCGCTCAATTCATTTTTGATCGCATTTACACAATGGCCGCAGGTTATATTGAAAATTGACAATGTTTTTTCTTCCATGATTCGTACCTCCTTTTAAAAATAAACAGCTCGCGGACTGAATTATCCCACAATGTCTTTCTTCCTCATTTAAAATTCCGCTATGCCGATTTCCCCTTTTTCCCATAACGCTCACTAAGGATATTAAGAAGAACGGAATTACTGGGGTTTGTTTTTATACCCGTTACAACTGACGTAACAACCCCGTTTAAAAGAAAATATAAACATATTATCATTAAAATCCAGACAAATAATATGTAATCATATAATATTTGAAGATCTGATGCTTATATGTTATTAAATACGGGCAAACTTTTTGACCATTATATGTATAATATTTTGATATAATTGTTTTTTTGTTTAAGGAGAATGCTAATTGACAGAAAGTAACAAAGACGTTGATAAAAAGCTGAAAACCTCCGCCAAACCCGGCGGTTCACCCCCGGCAAAGGGCGATAAGACAGATACCGATACCGCCAAGACGAAAGGCCTCCTGGATGAACTCGATAGCAAGCTGGATGATTTGTTTGGGTTTGACGAAAAAGAAGCCGAAGAGGCTGAAGATCATCAAATAATCAAGTCGCCTTTTGATGATATCAAAGAAACTTCTACCGTCCCTAAAACGGCAGATCCCGTCAAAGACAAGGCGGAGGAGGTCAAAACTGTGGCGCCGTCCCCTCCGGCTGCCCCCCCAAAAAAAGAAGCCGACGCTTCAGCTCCGGGGAAAATTGCACCCGCGGCGACCGATTCTATAAAGACAACCGTTCAAAAGCAGAAAGAGCCCTTACCCTCCATCAAAAAAGCGCAATCAGCGCCCATTGCCAAAGCGCCAACCGTTGGGAAAAAACCACAGCCCTCGCCTGTTGAAAAATCGAAACCGGCACCGATTGCAGTTCCGGATTCCAAAGCCCCGAAAACGCCGACAGTGAAACCGGCAGCACCGGCACCTCAAAAACCTGAAATAAAGCCGGTCGGCAAGAGCGTCTCCGGCCAGATAAAACAGAAACCCTTAGAACTCGGATCCTTTCAACCGATCCACCCCAATGAGATAGAAGAATCGAGAAAGAAAACCGACAGCAGCAAACCGACCAAGGCGGAAACTGCCGACAAGTTAAAAACAAAATCCGACCTGCCCGGTAAGCTCCAGATAAAGGAACAAAGGCCGGCAAACGCAGCAGCGGTGAAAAAACCGGCAGACAAGATTCCCGCCGGTAAGGACCCAAAAGAAAAACCCATCATTTCAAAAACCAAATCTGGCCCAAGGCCTGAAAAAATTTCTCCAATCAAAGACATCAAAACACCGGTCCCGGCCAAACCGGTTGAATCGAAAAAAGAATCGAAAAAATCCGACCCAAAGCAAGGCAAAAAAAAATCTATCGTGCTGAAGCTGGCCATAGGCGGAATCATTCTTGTTGGAGGGATGATCGCTTTGCTCACTTTTTTTCAAACTCAAGATCCGTCCCGCCAGAGTCAACCCGTTGCAGCGCCGACAGTTAATAAAATTATAAAACCGCCCGCAAAGGCTCCTGAAACAAAACCAACTCCGCCAACCGCGCAAACCATTCCAAAACGGCCCGAACCCGCTGTAAGCCAACCTGACGTTCCCCCTACTGCAACCCCGGCTCATGAGAAAAAATCGGCACCGCCGACCACGCCTGCCAAAAATGCCGCCGATGAAATAAAAGATTTTTTACAAGAATGGAAAACAGCCTGGGAAAAGAGCGCGGGAGAAAAAGGAGACACGGACGCCTTTATGTCTTTTTACGCCGAAGGTTTTACCTCAAACGGCCTCGACAAAAACAAATGGCGGCGGAACAAGGCTGAAAAAAACCGGAGAAAAGCGTGGATCCGTATTACACTGGACAAAATCAATATAATTGGCCCCCTGGGAAACGGCCGATATGAGGCCAGGTTTACCCAGGCCTATCAATCCTCGAATTATGCAGACACTTCAAACCAGGTCCTTGTCCTGCAAAAAGAGGCCTCCGACTGGAAGATTATCGGTACCAACCCACAAACATCGACATCCTCCTATCCCTACTCGCTTCATGACGGCTCCTACCGAACCCTGACGGCCACCCGGGAGGCGATTGAAGCCTATCGTAAAATGGGATTGGAAGCCTACTGGACATCGGTGGACCTGGGAGAAAAGGGAACTTGGTATCGCGTTTTTATCGGTTACTATAACAATCTGGCATCAGCCCGGAGAATTATAGAAGTTAAATCGCTAACGGATGTCCGGCCCGAAGAAACCCGATATGCAAACCTGATCGGCACTTATGCCTCTGAAGACGATTTGCAACCCAAGCGCCGGCTGATTGCGGAAAGTGGTTACTCGCCCTATGTCATTATGGATGACAACGGCAAACTGAGTTTGTATGTGGGCGCCCATGTCAGCTTGAAAAACGCTGAAAAACTCTCCGACGAATTAAGCGCGAGGGGGATTTCTTCGCGGGTAGTCGAACGCTGATTCGTTATTGCCGTTGAATACAGATATTTTCACACCTTAAAAGTGCGTAGTTCTTACCTGCCCAAAACCTGCGCTAAGAGACCTTTGAAAAATGTTCAATTTTGTTCGAGTTCAAAAGGCTTCTGGTTAAATCCAACCTATAAAACGCCACCACAGAAAATTAATCGGCAACAAAAACAAACCGCTCGCAATTGTCACAAGAATTAAAAAATGAACGACGGCTTTGGGTTTCAATCCGCCCATTTGAATTGCCAGTACTACCGGGGGGGCCTGATACGGAAACAGCAATAGGGAAAAACCGATGACCTGAATCATTAACACGGTTTCAACCGGCAGGGCAGCGGCCTGGGCCATTTGGCCCGCCAGCGGCGTCAACACCGCCGGCACCGCCGGCAAGGTGGTTGCAATGCCGGTTAAGAACGTTGCAATGATGATGGTGATATAATTCAGCACCGGCGAATCCGGTGCAAGGGGGAATACCGCCAGCAGAAATTTTGCAAGATGGTCGCCGACACCTGAGTCCCGCAGCATGGCGCTGAACCCGATGATCCCGGCAAGAAAAAACACCGTCCCGTAGTTGACCTCGTGCCTGAACCCCTCTGTCGGCACCAGTCTGAATACGGGCAGCAGACAGACCACCCCGGCAGACAGCCCGATCCAGGCGGGCGAAATATGATGCCAGAAATCCGTCAGCCAGAATCCGATGGTAAGTGTTAAAATGACGGCAAGTCTTTTTTCATCAACAGACAGGGGCGTATGGCTGACTTCATTGGGTATGTTTAAACGGGGGGTGTCGGGATAGAGCCCCAGGATCAGTCCGATGAGCAACACGGCTTTGAGCAGCCCCAACACCGGAAAATGAAGCCAGAGATATTCACCGTAGATCGTGGTAATTCCATAGAGGGTCTCGGCGGAACCGGCCATGACCAGATTGGGCGCATTGGCCGGAAGAACGGAAAAGGCGGGCAAAAACGTACCGAAAACAGCCGCCATGATGATGCCCGTATACCCTTTAGACCCCTCCCTAAAGCCAAACCGCGCTGCCAGCGCCGATGCAATCGGGGTTAAGAGTATCACCCGGCTTACCGTCGCCGGTATCAGGAAGCTGAGCGCCATCCCCACCACCACCATCCCGATGATGATGCTGCCGTAGGTCTTACCGAATTTCAAGGCCAGTTGGTTGGCAATGCGTTCGCCCAAACCGGTTCGCTTGATCGCCACTCCCAGCAGCAACCCGCCGAAAACCAGCCACACCACCGAGGATGCAAAACCGGAAAACACCACATAGCCCGGCGACACGGAAAAAAGCATCGCCAGCACGAAAAAAACGAGCGACGTCAAATATTCGGGGAGAACCCCGGTTGCCCAAAATCCGATGGTGAAAATGGTCAGACCCAATGCCCGGGCATTTGTTGCCGGCATAACGCCCGGGCCGAAGGCGACCACTAGGGCGGACATTGTCACAAGACCCGCCGCAATCCGAGGGAAAGATATCAGCTGTTTCATGGTCTATACAGTATCGGCTGACTTTGATCCGGCCGCAGGCAGATAAAACCGCATGGCATAGTCCGTGACCATCCGGTCTGCACTAAAGCGCCAGCCGAGGCTTTGCATGGACGATTTGATTTGTCTGATCCACTGGTGGGGGATGCCGTCCGCCTCCCGCTCATAGTAGAGCGGAATCACTTCCTTCTCCAAGACATCGTAAAGAAACTCCGCATCTCTCTGGTACTGAATGTTGGGGTCATTATGCATCCCGCCACGGCCGATGGCAAATCCATTTTGGCCGTTATACGCCTCATTCCACCATCCATCCAAGATGGACAGGTTCAACCCACCGTTGAGGATCACCTTTTGGCCGCTGGTGCCGCAAGCCTCCAAGGGCCGCCGCGGCGTATTCAGCCAGACGTCGACCCCCTGCACCAGGTGGCGGGCCACATTGTAATCATAGTCTTCAACAAAAACGATTCGATTTTTGAACGCCGGATTCCGGGTGTGTCCCATGATTCGCTGCAGAATCTTTTTGCCTTCGTCATCCCGCGGGTGCGCTTTTCCGGCAAAAACAATCTGGATCGGCCGCTTTGGATCGGTTATCAGCCGGGCCAACCGATCAAGCTGGGAAAAAATCAAATCGCCGCGTTTATAGGTTGCCAGGCGCCGGGCCGAGCCGATGGTTAAAATATCAGGGTCCAGAATCTGGTCGATTTTATCGATTGTTTCCTGGTCGCCCAGCCGTTTTGCCGCAACTTGCAGCCGCCGTCGGACAAAATTTACCAGGCGCATATTCAAGATCTGGTGCGTTTCCCAAAGTTCGCCGTCATCGATGTCATAGACTTTCTCCCAGATATCGGGGTGGGTCATCCGGGTCGGCCAGTCGGACCCCAGTCGCATCTCAAACAATTTATACATCTGGGGCGCAATCCAGGAAAGCACATGTACGCCGTTGGTGATATGCCCGATGGGAACCTCCACTTCGCTGCGCTGGGGCCAGAGGGAATGCCACATCCGTCGCGAAACATCGGCATGAATCGCGGAGACCGCGTTGGCCTGGCGGGAATTCTTCAGCGCCAGAACCGTCATGCAAAACGGTTCTGAGCGGTCCGCGGGGTTTACCCGCCCCAGCGCCATAAAATCATCATGGGAGAGGCCCAGTTTTTCACGGAAAACCCCCAGGTGTTCTTCGATCAGGTCCGGGCTGAACCGGTCGTGGCCGGCCTCTACCGGCGTATGCGTGGTGAACACGGTGTAAAGTCCGACGCGCCGGCGTGCCCGTTCAAAGGGAATGCCGTCATCCTGCATCATTCGCCACACCTCTTCAAGGATGGCGAAGGCGCTGTGTCCTTCGTTTAGATGAAGCACCCCCGGATAAATATGAAGCGCCTGCAGGGCGCGCGCCCCGCCGATCCCCAGCAGCAGTTCCTGGCGGATACGCGTGCGCTCATTGCCGCCATAAAGACGGGAAGTCAAACCGCGGTCTTCATCCGAGTTGCCCTCCACATTCGAATCCAGCAGCAGCAGGCGCACCCGCCCCACCTGCAATTGCCAGATTCTCGCCAGGAGCGCAGCACCGCGGGTATCGATATGGACGGTCAGGGGTTGACCTTCCCCATTTTTCAGCGGTTCCAACGGCAGTTGGTTTTTGTCAAAATCAACATATTCCTCTTGCTGCCAGCCATCCCGGGTCAAGCGCTGGTTGAAATATCCCTGTTGATACAGAAGCCCGATGGCGACAAGTGGAATATCCAGATCAGATGCGCTTTTTAAATGATCGCCGGCCAGAATCCCCAACCCGCCGGAATAAATCGGCAAGGATTCATGCATGCCGAACTCCGCGGAAAAATAGGCCACCGGACGGCTGCTCAGATTGCCGCAGTGCATGTTGCCCCAGGTTTGTTTTCTTTCCAGATATTCAGTCAGCCGCCGGAAGGCATGGTTGATACGGCTGTGCAAGACCAGTTCCGATGCCCTGTGCTCAATATCTTCAGGCGTCATCCGGTTTAAAAACGCAATGGGATTATGGCCGGCCTCCCGCCACAGATGCGGATCCAGGTCGGTAAACAGCCGAATGACCTCCGGGTGCCACATCCACCAGAGATTTTGAGCCAGCGCGCGCAGCCTTTCATGCAAATGATTCGTAGAGTTGTTCATTCAACGCTCCATTTTTTCCATATTGGCATAACTGATAATCTGTTTTCAGCCGAATTCCCTTTAACCGTCAAAACCCGCTCATGCTTTTGCCAGCGCCTCTTTCAGGCGAACCGGTGTAATGGGAAGATACAGCGGCTTTGCCCCGGTAGCAGCATGGACGGCCGTTGCGATGACCCCGCCCATACAAACAATCGCCGGTTCTCCCCGCCCTGGGGTGAAAGTTCATCTTTCTGTTGGGGGATAGATTGACATTTTATAGCAAAGCCTGTTATTTGCTATCATATCGGCAGAAAATTTTAAATAAGTTTTGCACTCAGGTAAAATTTTGCCCTGCCGACAGAGCCTACCGTTCCGGCGAAGTGAATGAAGCTAAAGGATGTTTTGATCTTTGGTTAAGTAAACGTCATGTTTTCACCAAATAAATAGGTGGTAATGAAAATGAATACCCCGCAATTATATGAACGAATCGATCAGCAGGTTGCCGAAGCAACTCGTCAATACGGCCTGTCGGCCGGAAAGTTAAAATTCAATATCCACATTTTCAAACCGGATTCCGCCAAACTGGAAACAGTGATCGCCGTGGATATCGGCCGGCAAAACAAACGAACCCGATATAAATCTAGCATCCGCGCTTTTTACAGCCCCAGCCTATACCGCTACGGTTCTCCCGCCAAACTGGAAAAAGAAGTTCGGACATATTTAATCCGAAAAATAGAACCGATGCCATGAACCCCGGCGTTCATGGCCTTGATTGTATTTATTCAAAAACAACCCGGTACGTCCGCACCGGCCGCTGAAAGCCCTTCATGGTTATCTGCTCCATCGGTTCGCAGCTGATCTTGCCTTTGACAAGCGCCCAGGTTGAATGGCTGATCAGAATGCCGCCGGGTTCGCAGCTGCTTTCAAGCCGCGAGGCCAGGTTGACCTGGGTGCCCATGGCGGTGTATTCCCGCCGGTCTTTTGAGCCATACCCCCCCACGGTTGCCATCCCCGTATTGATGCCGCAGCGAATCTGCAAGGGGTCTTCGATCCCTTCGGAAAACCATTTTTTCTGAAGCGCTTTCATCTGCTTCTGCATATCCATAGCCATATGGACGCACCGCAAGGCATGATTTTTATCCGTGGTTTGTTCCGGGGCGCCGAAAAAGACAAACAGGGCATCGCCGATGATGTGGGCCAGGGTGCCTTCATATTGATGAACAATCTCAATCATGTGGGCCAGATACTCATTGAGCAGGTTCGCCATATCTTCAGGCTCCATACTGTCAGTGGTTTGGGTAAAGTCCTTGATATCTGAAAAAAACATGGTGAGCTTTTTGCGATGATGACCCCAAACAATTTCGATATGACCCTCCAGAATTTTTCTGGCCAGTTGCGGCGCCAGGTAGTGCGACAGAAGTTTCTGAGCATTTAACACCTTTTCTTTTTCAGCCTCCAGTTCCCGGGTCCTTTCCCGGACCATCTGCTCCAGGCGTTCGGTATAATCCTTCAGCCGGTTGTGCGCAATCTGAAGTTCTTCTTTGGATTTAAGCAACTCCTGCTTTTGCACAATATTTGCTTCCAGCTCTTTGTCAAGGTGTTCCAGTAGCAGGCCTGAGTTCCGACGCTTTCTGACCGTTTTATTCAGCAGCGTTCCCAAAAGCTGATTTTTCCTTTGCCAGCGTATGTTCAGTCGGCAATACGGCGCCCCGAAAATCTGCCCCTTTTTAAGAGTCAGCCGATTACTGACGACCGTATCTTTTATAATCAGCATGCCGCTGGGAATATCACTCTGCCCTGACGGAGTATCGTGTTTTAATATTTCATATCCCTGGTTGGTGAGAACCGCCATGGGGGCGCCTTTGCGGTTGAGCGGATTCATTCTGCCCAACCTGTCAACGGACCGGTTCAGTTTCTCTTTTCCGATGTGAACCTTAACGGCAAAGGGTTCCTCCCCCAAAAAGGCCCTGCCGTCTTCGCAGCGGTAGGAATGTTCCCAAAAAGCATAATCCCTGAAGATCTCTTCCAGGCTGAACCTGCAAAGGGGTTCTTCGATAGCCATATAGGGCAGGTCCCAGGCGGTGGGAATGGCCGCGATGTTGCCCTTGTTCCACGGGCATTGATCATAGAACCACAGGTTGTCAAACCTGTTTTTATAATAAATCAAAACGACGGCTGAATGGTCGGTGACCCCGCAAACCACCATGTCAAATACGTTATTGAATTTGCGGTTAAACCTGGGGATAAAGCGGACGTTTTCTTCAACATTTCCCAGCGAAACGCCGATATCATGCAGCAGGTCCAGCGCGCGCAGCCGCGCCGCTTCCCGGCCGATGTCGTAAAAAATCATCGGGTCGCTGTCGCCGATGATTTCCTTGACCGAACTGAATATAATCTTGCTGGTGGGAAGATCAACATATTCTCTGCGGTCGGTTAATTCTTTCCGGTTAAGACCGGTCCGTTCAAAGATAATCGAAGGGTCTCTTCCCAGCTGTTCCAGATAAGAAATTATCGGGGCAAAATTTATACCCGCTATATTTTTTTCTTTGGCGGCCATTGTTTCACCCTTTTCATGAGTTTATCGCGGCCAGAAGGACTTAGACGTACCGAACCCCCCTAATGACATATAACAGTCCCGCCAGAATCATCAGGATCGACCCGATCCTGTAGATCAGGCGCCGGGATGTTAACCACCCCATGCCGGCAAGCTTGGCCACAAGTATCAGGGCGGGTACCGTCCCCAGGCCAAAGGCGATCATCAGTCCCGCCCCGGAAAGAAAACCATTAAGCGCGTTGGGGGCCCCGATGCCGGTGCCGGCCGCTGCGATCAGGGCCGTATAGGCCGGCCCGCAGGGCAGCAGGCCGAGTAAAAGACCGATGGGAAAGTAGGCATAAGCAGACTTGATGGTAGACAGTTTGCGAAACCCCCGGGAAAATATGCCTCCGGCAGGGTCTCCCCTCCTGAAACATTTTCCAAAGGGAAGCCATTCATTCATGGCCAACCCCATCGCCATGATCAATACGCCCGTTGCGATCATGGCGCCCTGCTGGAGGCCGGCAATCCTGGCGGAAACGGCCGTAAATGACCCGACAACCCCCATCACGCCGCCGAGAACCGCATAGGTCACAATTCTGCCGGCATTGTAGAAGCCGTGTGATATGAAAATGTTTTTCCCTTTTAAATTTACTGGGTATGCAGTTAACTCAACCGCCCACTATATGTAGAGGGTTACCTCCAATAATCATTTGGCGCGACACAGGCG